>JAAZCB010001360.1 GCA_012513545.1 Clostridiaceae bacterium | reverse complement strand
GAACTGCATACCTTCAACTACTTCGAGGTTTGTTCCCATTGTTTTCGATTCTTCAACAGTAATAACTCCGTCATTAGTAACCTTTTCCATAGCATCAGCTATAAGGCTTCCGATTATATCGTCATTTGCAGAAATAGCAGCAACTCTTGCAATGTCTTCCTTACCCTTAATTTTCTGGCTAACTTCCTTAATTCCTTCTACAGCTGAATCAACAGCCTTTGAAATACCTCTTTTCAGAATCATGGGATTAGCGCCTGCAGCTACATTTTTGAGACCTTCTCTGATGATTGCCTGAGCAAGAAGTGTTGCGGTAGTTGTTCCGTCTCCGGCTACGTCATTTGTCTTTGTAGCAACTTCCTTTACGAGCTGAGCGCCCATATTTTCAAACTCATCCTCAAGTTCTATTTCCTTAGCTATAGTAACACCATCATTTGTAATCATAGGTGAACCGAATTTTTTATCAAGAACAACATTTCTTCCTTTAGGTCCCAAAGTTACCTTAACTGTATCGGCCAACTTGTTAACGCCGCTTTCAAGGGCTCTTCTAGCCTCTTCACCGAATTTTATTTCCTTTGCCATAATATTAACCTCCTTAGGTATACTTTATTTGAGAATAGGGCTTTTATCCAATCAATAGACGCATGAAACCTTTATTAATAGCTGCTTTGTATAGTGTTACTCAAATTCTCTCTAAATAAGAATTCTCCGAATCCGTTAAATTATCGAAATTCCGGATTCCTCTTTTACATAGGATTTTGAGGATATACTACTAAGCAGGAGTTCATTTCCTCTTTGGTTTGTGCAGCGTTTAAAAGCTTCGCTTTCTATAATAATCACTAAGAGCATATTAATAATGGGTATGAGAGCTGCTTAGTCAACTACTGCTAAAATATCACCCTGTTTAAGAATGGTATACTCCTGACCATCAAATTTGACTTCGGTTCCGGAGTACTTACTCATAATAACTCTGTCCCCTACCTTTACTTCCATTTTGATTTCTTTTCCGTCTGAAACTGTTCCAGGTCCTACAGCTACAACCTCAGCTACCTGTGGTTTTTCTTTTGCAGAGCCAGGCAATACTATGCCGCTCTTTGTAGTCTCTTCACTTTCTACCATCTTAACAACAACCCTGTCTGCTAAAGGTCTTATTTTCATAAAAGTACCTCCTCTTTATTTTAACTTTTATTTTATTGTTATGTATTTCTTTGTTAGCACTCACTTAGAGTGAGTGCTAATTACAGATATTATATTATTATATTACCCATTTTGATATCAATCATGCATTTTTTCTATATTTTATCGTCTAAAGAGAATATGTTCGATTATTACTATCTTATTTTCTGATTCTTTGATTTACTTCAATTTTCTTTATGTGCTTTCTCTTTAATGAACAGTACCATAGAATTGGCTTCGGGACATCAAGTCCCTTCGTTTTTCCATCTTTCATTTCGTTCGAAAGTGGTTAAGTAAAAAACAGAGAAGGTACAGGCCTTCTCTGTTAATATTTCCTTACATATGGTTTTTAACTGCTTAATAAAATATTTGCTTTTACTTTTTCACAATATATACTTCAACTCTCCGGTTCTTTTCCCTGCCCTCAAGTGTTTCATTTGTTGCAATAGGTATTTCAGGACCCATTCCCAAAACCTCCACTCGACCGTCTAGTGCTTTAAAAAGATCAATCATTCTGTCTTTTACAACAAGGGCCCTATTTTCAGATAGTTGAATATTACTGTAATAGTCGCCTATGTTATCAGAATAGCCAATCAACACAACCTTATAATCAAGGTACTTGCTTCTGTAAAGGAAGTTTACCAACCTTTCCAGGTCTTTTACAGATTTATTGTCCAACTCGGAACTTCCGCTCTTAAACAAGAAGTTCAATGAAAGCCTTCCTTGAGCATTT
>JAAZCB010001359.1 GCA_012513545.1 Clostridiaceae bacterium | reverse complement strand
TGCTACTTTGAAAAGATATCAGACAATCTGTTTTTAAAAGTAATAAATATTTATAGAATTACAAGACGTTATGCAAAATTTTACGTATTATAAATCGTATGCTGTAGTTAATAACGTAATGAGGGGGTTAGAAAGTGGCTATAATTGAAATAAAAGACCTTAGCAAAACATATAAACTTGGTGATGTGGGAGTTGAGGTTTTAAAAGATATCAACCTTAATATTGAAAAATCGGAGTTTGTGTCGATAATGGGTCCGTCGGGTTCGGGCAAAAGTACTCTTCTTTATCTGATAGGGGGACTTGATAAACCTACTAAAGGTGATATATTGATTAATGGAAAAGCTATTTCAGCTATGAAAGATAATGAAGAAAGCATTATGCGAAGAAGAGATATTGGGTTTGTATTCCAATTTTACAATCTGATACCAAATCTGAATGTAGAAGAAAACATAATGCTTCCCATTCTGTTAGATGGCAAGAAGATGAAGAAATATACTGATGAATTAAATGAAATACTTGAGATTGTAGGCCTTAGAGAAAGAAGACATCATACCCCAAGGGAGTTATCCGGGGGTCAGCAGCAAAGGGTTGCAATAGCAAGAGCCCTTATCAACCAACCGGATATTATACTGGCGGATGAGCCGATAGGTAACCTGGATTCAAAAACCGGAACGGAAATAATGCAGCTTTTCAGCAGAATAAACAGGGAAAAGGGTAAAACAATAGTGCAGGTTACCCACTCAAAGGAATCTGCAGATTATGGAGATAGAATTATAAACGTAAAGGACGGAAGGGTGGAAAACTAATAATGAAAAAACTACTATTGATGGTAATTATCATTTTTTGTTTCGCTGGTTTAACCGCATGTATAGCAGAAGAGAGCGGGGATGATATCAAGCCTGCCAGTGCAGGTGCTTCAGGTACTGAAGCAACCAACGGGACTAAAGCCAAAAACAATATTGATGCTTTCGGAGTGGTTAAGTCGGACAGCAGCGAAAACATATACATTGACTTTCCTTCTATTGTTAAAGAAGTGCATGTTAAGGAAGGTGAGAATGTAAAAAAGGATGATAAACTTTTTACACTTGACATGCAGGAGTATGAGGATCAGAAGCTTGCAAAGGAACGTGAATTGATTATTGCCGAACTTGAGCTGGAAAGTGCCAGACATGAAATAACAAAAGAAAAGAATGCCATAACATCAGAGGAACAGGAACTTAAACTTATTAAGGAAGACTTGGCTAAAAAGACAGATGAATATGACAAGAACAGCAGTCCGGAAATAAAAAAGCTGCTAAATGACCGGAAACATGCAAAGAATACTTATGATATTTCTCTAAATGATTTAAAATCGAAAGAGCAGCTGCTCAATTCAGGATACATATCAATTCAGGAGTTTGAAGATTTCAAAAGAAGTGTGGAAGAAAAGGAAAAGGCTTTAAGTGATATTGAATTTTCCATCGAAAGCACCAAAAGTGCCTTGAAAAAGGAAATTGACAGTTTAAAGGCAAGCAGAGACCAAAAGGAGCTTAATGTTAAATTGAGCAGGGAGCAGGTTTCGAGTAACGGAAATGTAAAGATACAGCAAGAAAAAGTAGCTGGTATCAAGCAGGAGCTTGAAATGCTTAAGAGTAAAGTAAACCAGCCAAATCTCAAGGACAGCAGTATAATAGCCGGGGTAGACAAAGGTATTGTGTATGAGATTTTACCGGCCCAGGGTGACAAGTTGAGTGAACGCACAAAAATCGCCAGTATTGTAGACCGGCAGCAGTTATACGTTGC
>JAAZCB010001358.1 GCA_012513545.1 Clostridiaceae bacterium | reverse complement strand
AGCTTGAGCATAAGCTCACCGGCAGCTATTTCAAGGACCTTGGCCCTTACTATATCACCGGCACCAAGCCTTGAGAGTATTTCCGATATGCTTGAAGTATTTCCCTGTTCAACATTCAGATAACCGTTTATCCTCACAATTATTACCCCCGGATGTTATCAGACTATATTTTTTACAAAGCTTAATCTATGTATCGGACAAATGCCGTATTTCTTTATAGAAGTGATGTGTTCACTTGTGCCATAGCCTTTATGCTTTATAAACCCGTAACACGGGTACAACTTATCCATTTCGTTCATGATAGCGTCTCTTGTCACTTTTGCAATAACCGAGGCCGCTGCTATTGAAATGCTTAGTGCATCACCCTTTATAATAGGCTTTTGACTTATATCAATTCCCTTAAGCTCTACAGCATCAATAAGAAGTAAATCCGGCTTCTTATCGAGGCCCTTCACCGCCGACTCCATAGCCTTTTTTGCAGCATTCAAAATATTAATTTCATCAATCTGCTTTTCGTCTACCATTCCAACACTTACTGATATAGCCTTTTCCCTTATTATATGAAAAAGCTCGTTTCTCTTCTTCTCACTAAGCTTCTTTGAATCATTCAACCCTTCAATAAAAACATTTTCAGGCAGAATAACTGCAGCAGCTACAACAGGCCCCGCCAGAGGTCCTCTACCAGCCTCATCAATGCCTGCAATAAGTTTACAGCCTTTTGTGTATGCCTCTTTCTCATACTCACACATTGCCATAAACCTGTTTATTTCTTTTAAATAGCTTTCCTTTTTCTTCTCATACTTGACAATTAAGCTCTTAAGCTTTTCGCCATAATCTTCTCTTAAAATATACAGCCTTTCCAGGGCTTTGTCAGGAGTAAAACTTCGTACTGACTCTTCAATTTCCTTCAAGGTTAATTTTCTGCTCATGTCCCCCCACCAGTTTCTCCAGGTTTTCCACTCATTCCCGGCCTCTCAAGTGATATTTTTCCAATCCTTCCGCCTCGCACCTCATCAAGCACTACTGCAGATATTCTGGTAAGGTCAACCTCACCGCCCGATACGATACAGCCTCTTTTTTTACCTGCTTCACTCAAAAGCTCATATCCCTTTCTGTTTTCGACAGAACTTAATTTATACCTTTCCAGAATTCTTTCAGGATAAGTGTCGGCAAGCCTTTCAAGCGCTACTGAAGCTAGCTCTACAGTGTCTAATATATCATCCTTAATTGCTCCTGTAACAGCCAGATTTATTCCAACATTCTCGTCTTCAAATTTTGGCCATAGAATGCCGGGAGTATCAAGAAGCTGGATTCCATCATTTACATTTATCCACTGCTTACCACGTGTAACACCAGGCCTGTCGCCTGTTACTGCGCTTGACTTTCCTGCAATTCTGTTAATCAGCGATGACTTTCCAACATTGGGTATTCCAACTATCATTGTCTTTATAGGCCTGAAAATTCTCCCCTTCTGCCTGTCTCTTTCAATCTTTTCTTTCATCATATCGCGCATTCTTGCTTTTAGCTCTTTAACTCCCTTACCCTTTACGGAGTCAATAAAAATATTGGTATAACCATTCGAGTTATACCATTTGCTCCATTCCTCTGATATTTTATCGTCTGCCAGATCCGACTTGTTTAATACAATAATTTTGGGCTTATTCTTAACTATTCCGTCAATATCAGGATTCTTGCTGCTAAGTGGTATTCTTGCGTCTAGCAACTCAATCACAAGGTCAACCAGTTTTAAGTTTTCCGTAAGTATTTTTCTGGTCTTGGCCATATGACCCGGAAACCAATTAATATTCATTTTTCCCTCCAAAATCAAAACTTTTATGCAGAGTTATTTCAGATTTTCATTCATAAATACTGCCAAATTCCTTCAAAGGCCTTATTCTTAAGACAGCTTTACCTTTGAGCTTTTCAAACTGGATAAAGCCAATCTCCGCCTGCCTGCTGTCCCTGCTATACTGTCTATTATCACCCATTACAAAATAACTATTCTCAGGTACAACCAACGGAAAACTGCAGCCGTTATCAAAAGTTACTCCCTTAATATATGGCTCATCAAGCTTGGTATCATTAATTAGTACATACCCGTCTTTAATATCAATAACGTCTCCGGGAAGACCTATTATTCTCTTAATATAGTTTAATTCATCCTTACTCGGCAGGATGGACGTCAAGGCCGGAACACTTCTAATAAACGGGAAGTAATCCCAATTGCCTTCCTTTATCTGAATGATTACTATATCCCCTCTTTCAGGGGATGAATATTTATATTCAAGCTTATTTATAAATAATACCTGTCTGTTATATAATGTGTTTTCCATAGATTGCCCATCAACTATAACCCATTCAAAAACATAAGCTCTTAGTATAAGTGCAATTACAACCGACAGTACGATAACTAAAGCCCATACCATTATTGCCGATAAGTAATTTGGCTTATCAACTTCAAATCCGCTACCAAACTTTTTTTTCAATTCCTGCTCACTTTTTATATCTGTATACTTAGAATTATCTTTATATTCCATAACTGTGCAACCCTTAAATTAAAGCAATCTAATTTTATTAATACTAAATCAATTATATCATTCTTTGTCTTTTTAGAAAAGACATAACAAAAGGGACACTCAAAGTCCCTTTTGTTATGCTTTATACTTTATGCTTGTTTATTCAATCTGGTTTTAACTTTTGCAGCTTTACCCACTCTGTCACGCAGATAATAAAGCTTTGCTCTTCTAACCTTACCTCTTCTTACAATTTCGATATGATCGATTTTAGGAGAGTGTACCGGGAAAATTCTTTCAACACCTACTCCGTAAGATATCCTTCTTACAGAAAATGTTTCCTTCAGTCCGGAACCTTTAATTCCTATAATAGTTCCCTCGAATACCTGAATTCTTTCCCTGTTACCTTCTTTTACCTTAACATGAACCTTTACAAAGTCTCCTATTTCGAACTTTGGTAAATCAGTTTTTAACTGTTCCTGCTCGATAGCTTTAATAATATTCACTTTTCTTCCTCCCTCCTGCATAGACGTTCTTGTTGTACAAAAATAATCGCACCTTCTCTTCCTGGTTATTAAGGAAAACAAGACCAAAAGCAAGTCTTTAAATGCTGAATTATTTTATATAACACTAACAGCGGACCGTCCGTATTCCACAAGCTAAGATTATATCACAGGATACTTGTTTTGTAAACATTTTGTTAAATATTAAAATGTTATTAATAATTTCTGTTTACTTTTTTTCATTAACAGGAAAATCATCTATTAATTGCAGCACATATCTCTTCAATATTGAGTAATCTGTTGAATTTACAGAACCGCTTCCATTTAAATCCGCTGCCTCAACCGGAACACTTAATTCTTCTACTATCTCAAGAATATATCTTTTCATTAAAGACAAATCTGTAGAATTTACTTTGCCGTCACCATTCAAATCACCATATCTGACTTTAGGAGGTGTGGGCGAGGTTGCAAAGGGAACAGGCGCATTTCCGTAAACCTTAACAGACTTGTATGTAACTGTAATATTTTGATTCTCAACAAAGTCCTTTGCCAAAGTATTGCAGGAGTAGTCATTTTTCTGGTTGAAGGCTGCATCTTCATCGGTAGCAATCCTTATAATGATTTCACCTGTATTGGCCCCTGCACCAAGAACACCTGCGTCACTTGCAAACCCAATCTGAAGATAAGTATCTGCGCTTGCAGCTGTAGCTTCCGGTTTAATAAAATTACCAGTTACATTTTTTTCATCAACATGTGCAAAATCACAGGAAAAAACAGGTGCCTTGACTGAATCGGCAGTATACCAGTATTGTACTTTTACATCTGAAAGATCAACAGGTTTCGTTCCATCATTCTGAATTTTTAAAACAGTTCTGATATCCCTAGTTGATTCATCAAGGGTTACACATTTATATAAAACTTTCAGCGAAATATTATCGGTAGGTGCAGGCGGCATGGTAGCATCAGTATCTCTTGTCGGTGTAGGTGATGCAGATATTTTTACAGGCTCTTCGCCAAACACCCTTACGCCTTTAACATATAGCGGAACCTTTTTTGTTATTGAGTATTTCTCGCCGAGCCCTTCCCTGCTGTAGTCATTTTCAGGCTTCCAGTTACTCTTGAAATTTGAGTCCTGAGCTGCTACAAGAGCAAATTGAATTTCACGGGAAGAATATATTTGCTTGCCTGACCAGTCGAATTCAACATAATATGTTCCATTGTCATCATACTTTATTGGCCCTGAATACTTTGCCGGACCGTCAAACCGTTTTCCATTTTCATCATAATATAGTTCCATTATGACATCTTTGTCAGACTGACCTGCAGCTAAAAGTTCACTTATATTGAAATAATAGCGCGCCATCATGCCTGTCTCATAGTGTGGAGGATAAGCGGTTTCATTGTGTATGCGTATTGTAACCTGAGTCCTCTCGCTATTTTCCTGCTCCACCTTGGCCTCTATAAAAAATTCATCTATCGGTGGTTCCTTTGGAGGAAAATTTGCTACAGGCTTGTGTCCCTGGCCATAATAGGTGTAAAGTCCGGCACATGCCCCCACAAATGCGGCATTATAGTCTATAGCAACTTCATTATATATGTAGTCTGACGTAACATCCTTGTGGAAGTCTTCCGCATCAGGTCCCCCAACCAGAGCCCCCCATAAGGTATGTACCTGATCGACCGGATCATCCATGCTAAGTGTTTTAGACCCATGAGATGCACGGTGGTGAGGATGCGATGCTGCATTTTCCGAATAACCTACTATATAAGCCCTTTTCATCGGATTATTGCCCATTATATATTCCATTTGTCCCTTTGCCCAATCAGCAAACTTGCTGTCCCCCTTGCTCTTTTTGTAAACCAGTGCACATAACTGTGCAGCCGTATTATACCTTGCAGATCCGTATGAATTCAGCATACTGAAGCCCGCTGGAGTCTTTGCAAGAAAATTGGTGTCCTTTGGATTCTCATGAGTAATTCCTGACCAGTATTCAAGATTCCATCTGAATATATACCAGTCTCTTTCAGTATCGGTTATAGGTGCAAGCTTTGCAAAAACTCCACCCCAAACAGTGTCCCAGCAATGGGTCCATATGTTCTGCCAGTCATTACCCGTATCTACAATGATCCTCTGCATATAACCCGTATAATTACCACTTGCATCTGTTTCAACTATATGATCAATGTATTCTTCTTTTCCTGTTGCAATATTTAGCCATACAGCCGCCCAGGACATCTCATCAAAATCATATGAGGACATATAAAAGGTGCCCGCATACCCAAGCCCTCTGTATTTTCTTGCAAACTCATAAAGTGCTATTGCAGTATCAAGGCACTTTTTTGCATAAACGGGGTCCTCGTCCTTAAAGTTCAGGTAATTTATTGCCAGTGATGCTGCCGCACCGGCACACTGGTCACTTGCAGGTGTTTCAGATGTTGCAAAGTATGCAGGTCTTTCAAAATCCTCAATCATAGTGTATACCTGCAGTTCAGGCGGATTCCACCAATCGTGGTCAATATCACCTTCTCCAACCTGATAGCAAAAAGCAACAACCTCACCTTTTTCATCCATAAAGGTAGACCTTAGGAAGTAGTCATTAAACCACCTCAGGATATCTCTTATGTGTTCTCCTTCACAAATACTTTCATACGCATCCGGAAACTCATAAAAACCCCAGCCTACCGTAGATGCTGCATATGCCTGAGGAAGTCCGAATTTTACATGATCACCTGCATCATGCATACCTCCGCTTAAATCCATTGTGCCGTTACCATCCGGGTCAAGTATACTCTTATATTTGTTAATAAAGCTTTGCGACAGGTTAGTCCCCCTATACTTTTCAGTCATTGGGATCAACTCGATTTCCCTGTCCTCTAAGTGGCAATCTCCGCGCCATTCAAGACGCCCTCCTGTTATCCCTTCACCACATTTGTTTGCATCATAAAAATAAAGTGAAAGCTGGAGTGCTTTTGCAAAATTGTACTCAGGTTCGGCACTGACTGCCACTGGAACTCTGAATGCAGCAACAATCAAGCAAACGACAGTAATGAGGGATTTAATCTTTCCCGAGAAGTTTTTTTTGTTTAACATAAAATTACGCTCCCCTGATAAAAATTTATTTTATACTATAATTTAACCATAATTTTCCTGAATCAAGTCAAAACAGGGCAGTCTTCAATAACAAAGCAAATTAATAATTAAGTTCTGAATTATTTGCGTGGTGATAAATTGCTGTGCTGGTTTTATTATTAGAGAAATTGTTGCTTAACATAACGTATAACAATTAAATGCAAAATATGTAATATGCTGTATTTGTGCTGGTTTTGATAATTTATCATATATATTTTATTGTTTACTTTAAGTATAAGATAAATAAGTGTTTAAGGCAACATATCCCAGTAAAATTATTATAGACTCGCAAATAAACCATATATCTAATCATATATCCGACTTTAAATACTCTCCAAAAAGAAAAAAACTTCGGGACATCGAGTTCCTCTCTTTTTGCCGGATTTTCCTCCGGGAATTGGCACTAAAAAACGCCGGAAGTCATTGACTTGCAGCGTTTTTTAGTGTTCCTTACACTGAAACATTATTATTTTGAGGCTTTAAACATGCTCCCTAGTGCAGATTCATCAATTT
>JAAZCB010001357.1 GCA_012513545.1 Clostridiaceae bacterium | reverse complement strand
TGACGCAAGCAGAAAAAATGAAACCCTAAATAAAAGAATCGCTCAATTTAGGTAGTAAACACTTTTTGCAAAAACCCGAACAATTGCAACTAAATTTATTTACCTAAAATCCACAAGTAAATTTTTCTAACCACAGAGAGTAAAGAGTTCACCGAGAAAAACATTACTGTTTTAAATGAGTCAAACTTTACGGTTCTCTTTTTCCTGACTTCGACAACTTATTTGCGATTAATTTATAAACACTACAATATCAATACGTTGTAAATTATGCGCCACCATTTTGGGTGGCGCAGTCAAAAAAATAGCTACATTCATAGATGTTTTTACGTAAAAAGAAAAATCGTTCAGGTACCATCAGTATTGTTGTGGTCGATAAACGTAATGGTGTATATAGAGAAATAAAAACCATTGGAACAAGTAATGAATTTTCCGCAATCCAATCTTATTGCCAACAAGGTAAAAAATGGATATCCAGTTATTTAGGCGAACAAGATATTTTTGAAACCCATACCAGAATAATTGAAGAAAAACAGGTTACCGAGCACTTGCTCTCAAATGTTGAGAATATTCTACTTAATGGTGTTCAATTGATACTAAACAAAGTATTTAAGCTTACCGGTTTTGAAGCAATCGAAGATGACATCTTACGACAGCTGGTTATTGCCCGTTTAAGTCAACCGATGAGTAAATCAGCAACGGTTGAATACCTTAAATCGCACTTTGACGAAGACGCTCAGTTGCATCATATTTATCGATATCTTGATAAGCTATACAATACGCAACAAGAGAGAATACAACAGATCAGTGTTGAACATACCCAACGGGTAATGGGAGGAAAAATTGGTTTATTATTTTACGATGTAACCACCCTCTATTTTGAGGCAGATTATGGTGATGGACTCAGGGAAAATGGTTTTTCAAAAGACGGTAAACATAGCCAGCCCCAAGTTGTGCTGGGTTTATTAGTCAGCAAAGATGGTTATCCTCTTTCTTATTCCATCTTCAATGGCTCTCAATACGAAGGATATACCATGCTACCTGTAGTTGAAGATTTTGTTCAACGGTTCAATTTAGATGATTTTATCGTTGTTGCCGATTCCGGGTTGATGAACCAACGTAACATTGATTTGCTCGAATCGGGCAATTACAAATACATTATCGGTGCAAGGATAAAAAACGAAAGCAATGAAATTAAAACATGGGCATTGTCTTTAGCAAAACAGGATGGCTCATTTTATGAAACACGGAAAGACAGGGCAAGGCTTATTGTGGGGTATTCCGATAATAGGGCCAGGAAGGACAAGTATAACCGGGAAAAAGGTGTAAAAAGGCTCGAAAAGGCATACCGTAGTGGTAATATCACCAAACAGAACATCAACAAACGCGGGTACAACAAATTCCTTGAAATATCGGACAATGTTAAGGTTAAAATAAATCAGGAAAAAATCAATCAAGATTCACTTTGGGATGGCCTTAAAGGTTATTTGACCAACACTGATCTTTCCGCAAAAGAAATATATGAACAATACAGTGGATTATGGACAGTAGAACGGGCATTCCGCATAACAAAAGGAACCATTGAAATGAGACCAATGTTCCATTTTACTCCAAAAAGAATTGAAGCCCATGTATGTATTTGTTTTGTGGCATATAAGATATATAAAGAGCTTGAAAGGATACTAAAAATCAGCAATATAAATATGAGTGTTGATAAGGTTTTGGATATTGCAAAAACAATTACAACTATAAAAATAAATCTACCGATAAGTGGAAATACCATGACAAAAACAATGCTTCTTACGCAAAGACATATGTCAATTGCTCAATTATTTGAAGATGAATTTTGGGAAAATTTTTAGGGTGGCGCATTGTCGAAGTCAGGAAACCCGGCAAAATTGTTTTTAACCGTACGGTTACCCTTAAAGATAGCTGGGCTAAAGAGAGCGATAAAAAGTAAAAGTTTT
>JAAZCB010001356.1 GCA_012513545.1 Clostridiaceae bacterium | reverse complement strand
AGGCATATAATACGTGAAACATGGAATGACAGGGAGGATATGTCTTCATATGAGGTGCACCGCAACGATACCATGCAGGAAAAACTGTCGCTGGTTGACCGGTTTGGAATAACCATCAACTTTTCAAAGCCTGACAGGGAAGAGTTTTTTAATATTGTAACCGGGCTTGCCTCTAAGTATCCGAAGATTAAGCTGACCCATGAAGAGCTGGTTGCCGAGGCTGGAAAATGGGAGATGTGGCACAACGGTATTTCAGGAAGAACTGCAAGACAGTTCATAAATTACCTTTTGGGAAACCCAAAGGAAGATTAGGATCTGTTATAGTCATATGTGGCAGAGACGGAGCTTCTGCCACATATGAAGATTTGTTACCGGTTTGCAGTTTACAGGTTGTCAAAGCTATCTATGATACCCAAAATATATCTTTTCAAGTATGAATAGTCTGTTGAGTTTATTTTTCCGTTTTTATCAATATCTGCCGTAGTATTACTTTCGGGGTTTGGGAATTGGGACAGGGTTCCCAGTATGAACCTTTTCATCATTGAATAATCTGTTGAGTTTATATTGCCATCCAGATTGACATCACCAATTGAATAAGAACTTGATGATGGTTTGGGCGTTGCTACGGGTGTTGGTGTTGGTAAAATGGTAATCGTTTGCAAATAATTTGTAACTTCGGTTTGTCTGCTGCTAATATGGCTTATGATGCTTTCACAGGCCGAGTTAAAAGCACTTTCACCACCGCTAAGCATAGTTGCATCGCTTGTTTCCCCTTGTGATCCAACAACATAAGGTTTTATAAGAGACTGATACGCTCTGACTTTAGTTTCAATCTCAGCTGGATTCAAACAAGTATTAAGAGCCTGTTTCAATTCATATTGATAGACATTGTTATACACAGGATCATCTAATAATTTTCTTATTAATGGCCAGCTATTATTAACTTCACTCAAGGATAAGCTTTTGGTTCCGCCGAAGCCGCCAAAGCCACCACCGGGAAAACCACCGCCACCGGGAAAGCCGCCAAAGCCTCCACCGCCGAAGCCTCCTCCAAAGCCTTGTGACATGGAGAGGCCATGATCCCAGGTTATCCAAACTAATCTGCCGTCAGCTTTAATATTGTTATACAGGTAATAGTTGTGGGCCATCTGTCCATAGGCATCCCAGTTAACTATTGATGTATTTACAGCTAACCATCTTAAAAAGCTTGTTGAGTTAAAATACTTGTCAAAATTCGCTCTCCATTCCTCGGCATTATTATTTTGAGCATGCAGTGCTGTATGGGCTTGTCTGACGTCACTCCAGTCAGCTGCTTCTTCATTGTTTTTCTTTACAAAAGCATTCTGATTAAATGGGGATGTCCAATCTGCGCCTGTACCTTCAGGCTTATAGCAGTTCCCGCTATCATCACCGAATTGTTCTTCCAACATTGCGTCTGATGCATCTTCGGTCATATTGTAGAGTCCCCAGTACTTAGGTCCGCTGCCGGTGTCAACATATACCCTGCAGAAAGAAGTTCTGGCAGAAGGAACACCAGCCTTTCTGAAGAGATCAGCAGCTACCTTTTCTTTCATAAATGAATTATCGCCCCAGCAATTACCAAAGGTCATGCAGGAAAACCCATAAAAGTGCTGATCGTCTATTTCAGGATGCTGGTCTTCAAACTTATCAAAGTTTAATCTGAAGGGAATTTTATAAGAATTCTTTGAATTGGACAGAGAACTGTTTCCTTTTGGTCTGAAGCCTACATTCCACCACGTTAATCCATTGAATTGAACAGTAGCAGGTATGTATGTAAATTCTTTGTTCGAGTTTACAACGAAACTTGACACTTCATTTTTCAACTTTTGGTAATCAGATGCATTTACTTTTATGTCCATTCTTAATACTTCATCTTCAGGAAATAAAAGATCATAATCAGGGTCTGCACTTTTATGATGAGACTTTTCGGTCCAACCTGAAGGCCTTCCGATAAATACTCTCTTCTTCTTTGTGTCGGTATTTCCTGAAGCATCAGTAACTGTCAAAGTCACTTTGAAGTCATCCACCAAAGAGAAGGAATGAGTTACCGTTACTCCTGTACCAGTCGTACCATCACCGAAATCCCACTGATAACTTGTAATTGCTCCTTCAGCATCACTTGATTCTGATGCATCAAATGATATAGGCTGATTCACTGAAGGGGTAACATTTGAGATATTGAATTTTGCTTTCGGAGCATTTGTGTCGCCTGCGGCATATGACGAAAACATACTTCCCAGGATAGAAAACACGATACATAATGAAAGCAGTAGCTTACTGCGTTTCTTTCTCACAGTAAATCTTATTGGGGAATTGATTCTTTTGCTGTT
>JAAZCB010001355.1 GCA_012513545.1 Clostridiaceae bacterium | reverse complement strand
TAAGCTTTACATATGCTTTTAACTCGTCACCTGAAATTTCAACTGATATTCTCTGCTTTATCTCACCGAACTTGGTAAGTGGTTTAGGTGCAAAAATAATTGCATTTTTTATAGCCAGAAAACTTGTAATCTTTATTTCCGGATGTTGGGCAATTATACTGTTGAATTCTTCTACGTTAAACCCTTGTTTGAAAGACTTAATATAAAAGTCATCCTTGTCTCGTATTATTTCAATGAAATCATTTATAAACACTACAATTTCCTGCGGCATTTTAATCCCCTCTTCAAAAGGTATTTGGGATAATCTTAAGGACTTAACAAGAATTCTGTCATATTTATAAATTCATAATTTATGGTTTAATTCCTTTGCTTTTTTTTATGTCTTTCTTCAAGAACATTTTCCAAAGCTACAGCTTCATTCAATATACTTTCTATCTGACCTAACATTTCTTCCGACCCCAAGCGTGAGCTAATCTGATGCTTGAGCATTCCCACAGTGCTTTTAATATAATCAAGTTTTGCATCAATCCTGTCCAGATCCAATTTTTCACTCTTAAGCCTTGTAATTATTCTTTCGTCCATTTCAATGATTTTCTTAATATCTTCATATACCTTTGGGTCATTTGCAAAATTTAATTTCCGGTAGTTTTGTGTTATTCTTTCCATAACAGGGCTTACATCCTGCAGTCCAAGTTCCCTGCTCCTTATGCAAAAATTTCTTAGAAGCTTTATATACGACAATACAAGATTTAAAGCCTGCTCAGCCGTTTTTTCCTTTAGAAAATCCGGTTCTTCCTTATTAAACTGGTTGATTATTTCCTTCTTATCCTCCATAACATCGCAGAGCTTTTTATAGTATGCCTTATTAGTGTGCTTTTTTGTTTCACTTGCAAGCTCATTACACATCCTGTCAAGCTTTATTATCCTCTTTTGTTTTTCCTTATGGAGAAAATTGTCCTGAAACTTTTTGCTCTGCATACTTTGCAGCACTGCCCCAAAATATACCGTTACTACTCCTGCATAAAGCATGAGTATTCCCGGCACACCTTTAATTAGTTCAGGCAAGATATCATATATTGAAAAGAGAAGTACTGAAGCTACTGCAAGCACCCCTATATTTCTAAAGTAAAATAAAGATCTAAAAAATAATTTGAGTTTCATGTTTACACCCGTTAATCTATTTTATTAATGGACTTTCTGCATGGTCGGTTGTTCCTCCATTTACGAGAACACACCCCTTTTGGGAGTGTGTTTTTATTAAGGGCCATTTCCCTGAGGGAAATCCGGCAAAAACCGAGGGACTCGATGTCCCGAAGCTTTATATAAACTTAGGAATTTGCTTTGTTATCAATTTTCTCCTTGACTTCAAACCCGCCTTCTCCCCCGAGCATTGCTTCAGCCCTTGCCTTGGCCCGATCTCTGGCAGAATTGAGATCAAGTTTTTTAAGCTTCATTTCCATGTTATCATTGTTAAGACTCTCAATCGCATTAGCCTTTGCAACCTTCTTATTAACAATTTCTCTGGCCCTGTCCATATTGTCATTAATGTTTCCAACCCTGTTGTTCTTGGACGTGTATTTTGCGTTGACAGAATTAATATTCTCCTTTAGTTTGGCCATCTTTTCCTGTGATTTCAAAGTCTTAAGCTCGTTAAGCTTAGTGCTCATCTCTGATTCAAATACCTTGTAGTTTTCCCTGATAGCTGAAACTTCATTCATAGCATTATCATGGGTAGCCTTATGAGTCTCATAAATGGTCTGGTATTCTTCCTCCTGCATTAAGAGTTCCACCAGAACCTCCTTATCTCCGAGTTTTTGTGCTGATTCTATTCTTGATTTTATGGCATTCAGGTTCTTTTCCGCATTTTTCATTTCAATCTTGATAAGTTCGGCATTGGTCTGTATCTCAATAATCTGTTGTTCCGCCTCCTTACGAGCCTTATCTATCTGGCCCTTGATATCCTCAAACAGCAAGTCAGGATTATTTTCTTCAAGCCCTCCTATAAATAGACCGAAAAACCCTCTGACCAAACTGCCCAGTCTGCTAAAAAAGCCCATATGTTCCTCCTCCTCATGTATCATAATATATTATTTATTTTAATTTACATTAAATTCAGCCTAATGTAAACTGTCTAATTTTTTTACAAAACTTTACTAAGACTGCTCCTGTCATCAAGCATCTCCTTGTATTTTGCCGGCAGCAGGTCCTTGTCATCGCACTCGTTTATTGCAAGTGCTGTCATAAATTCCACCTGCTGGGTACTTGGCCTGCACCTTTGAATTGCTTCTTTCAATATTTGTTCGGATAATACATTTCCTTCTACTTCATCCTCATTTGCCAATTCATAAGCCTTTCGTACAACTGTTTCAATTTCAGCACCGGTATAGTTTTCCGTGTCATTTGAAAAAGGGGTAAAATCATTAATATCTGTTTCAAAACCATACTTCTTAATAATAATTTTAAATATTTCCGCTCTTTCATTTGCTTCCGGAAGCAGTATTGGTATTTTTTTATCAAACCTTCCAGCCCTCTTAAGAGCCGGGTCTAGAAGGTCAGGCCTGTTGGTTGCGGCTATAAAAATAACTTTTCCTCTATTATTTGTATTACTGGTGAACTGTAAAAATTCACTGAAAATATTCCTGCTTACTCCACTGTCACCATTGTCTCCTCTTCTGAAAGCAGTATCTATTTCATCTACAAACACAATGACAGGCTGCTGGGATTGTGCGCCCAGCAAACATTTTTTAAAGTTCTTTTCGCTTTCTCCGACATACTGTCCAAGAATCCTCGACATATCTATCTTGACGCAGTTAAAGCCGCTCGACTTCGCCAGGGCATTAACCAGAAGAGTCTTTCCGGTTCCCGAAGGACCACACAAAAGTATTCCCATGGGTACCCTTCGTAAATCCCCCCTTTTGATAGGCTCCACAATATTTTTAAGAAGGTAGCTTTTGGCTCTGTCCATGCCGCCTATGTTCTCAAAACTTATCTCGGGGTATATGAACTCCATTACATCCCCATACTCTTTTTTTAGCACCGAGTGCTTTTTTTCTTTAATAAAGTCAAAGCTTACTGCTACATCCTCAGCTTCTGCCTTCAGCTTGATATCCTTAATGGCCTTTTTGCTGAGTCCCGAAGAGAGCTTTGAAAACTCATCAACAGATATATCCATCTTAATATTGTTGTCTTTAATCAGATATTCTATATAATTTTTCCGTTCTTCCTCTCCAGGAAGATCAACAAGTACAGGCTCAACCCTGTATGAAGACTTCATAGCTTCTGCATTTACTTCTGCAAGGTTATTTGCAAGCATAAATATTGTACTGCCTACCGAAGAAATTTTAGCGTTGTTGGACCATTCACAAATCCATATAAGTGCAATTCTTTCTTCTAATGACATGGCCCCGACGTCACCGGACGGAATTATCTTCTCTATGTGGTCAATAAATAATACCATCTTTGTCCCCTTAAGCACAATATCAAGAAAAGGAAACAACTTTGAGGGCATTGCATGAAGAATACCTTGTGCTTCATTGGAAGTAATCTTGTGGAACTCCTTTTCCATCCCTGGTTCAAGGAAGGTAAGACCTCTTGACAAATCATAAAATGCAACAATTGAAAAGCCTCTTTGCTTTATAAACTCTTCATAAAGAAACTTATCAATATATCTTGTATTGTCAACGGCATCCCTTATGTTAAAGTAAAGAATAAATTCATGCGAAATTCCTGCTTTATATGTGTCTAAAAGCTTATCATACCAATTTGTCATATTAAGATTCCTTTTACTTTTTAGTTGACCTCTCTTTTAAAAATAATGCTAAAGAAGGGGCTAAGTGTATTATACCAGATTATACGGAAAAACTTAATAATTGTTTTAATTTTTTGACCTCAATTAATCGCATATATCTATTTTATCACAACAATAACCTGTATTATCAAACCTGCCTGGCTTCTCTAAAATAAGACTTCTTCAAAGGAAATATTAACCTTCATTTTTCCATATAAGGTTGAACAATCTGCTGACAGCGGTTCTGCTTTTGGTACACTGATAACAATTTCCTTTCCTGTAAATACAACCGGTGAAGCCAGTGACAGTTCTAATGAATACTGATTGTTAAGCCTTTCTATGGCCTCTTTAGCTATTGTATTGTTAATTCTCTGTATTGACTCAAGTACCATGCCTTCATTAACAGTCTCGAAGACAGTACCGGTTATGTTCCTGGCTGTTTCAATCGCAAGATTTTTTTCCATATCCAGAAGAAGTCTTCCGTTTATTTTCCCTGAAAAGGAAATAATTGAAGTGACTCCCATAGATGTCAAATCTTCGTTTTCAGTATAAAAATCTTTTTCTATATCAATATTAATTCCCGCCATTTCAAGGTAGGTTTCTTTTACACTATTGATAAAAATATTTACCAGTTGGCAGTACATAAAAATCCTCCTCAGGTCAAATTTCTAACATTATGTTTATCGTCAGTTTTCAAAATTGCATAAATAATTAATTCTTAGAAATCCTATAAACATACAGGCAGCATAATGGGCGCTCAAGCTTTTTTTGAATTATATAATTTATGGTTTATAACATTTATTAATGATGC
>JAAZCB010001354.1 GCA_012513545.1 Clostridiaceae bacterium | reverse complement strand
ATGAACTGGACGATATTATAAGAAATATAGATATTGATATTGACAAAGTAGATTTAATGAAATCAGAATTATTAAATGGAAAATTAAAGTATTCTGTAGTATATTCAAAGCCATTGTTTTAATTCGAAAGAGTGCAAAGCTTACAACAAATTTTACAAAACAAAAAGGGGGAAAAGGAATGAAAGAAGTTTATGAGTTCTTAAAGAAATGTGGGACATATTATTTGGCTACAGTAGAAGGTGACAAGCCAAGAGTCAGGCCTTTTGGCACAGTGGATATTTTTGAGAACAAGCTTTATATTCAGACAGGTAAGGTAAAAGAAGTATCTAAGCAACTTCAGCAAAATCCCAACGCAGAAATTTGCGCTTTTTTTGAAGGAAAGTGGCTTAGAGTGGCGGGTAAACTTATCAGAGATGACAGGATAGAGGCAAAAAAGCATATGCTTGATAATTATCCACAACTTCAAACGATGTATTCACCTGATGATGACAATACAGAGGTGCTCTACTTTGAAGATGCAACAGCTTCCTTCTATTCATTTACCGACAAGCCTAGGTAATCAAGTTTTAACTATATTTGTGGAGAGTTTTATGTTTGAAATAAGATAAAGTAATAACATTAAAAAGCCAACTAGACTTAAACAAGACAATATATGGAATTATAGTGACATAATACTTCAGGATAACTTCTAAAATTTAATTTGCCTCCATACACGAATTAACGAATGTTATTTAACTATAGGATAATTGCTTACATAGAGTGACTGATGAAGCAGCAAGGGAATCAGTACTGAACGATCAAGGCATGAATTTCTTTAATGAACAGCATTTTTGCAAAGCTTTATGGCACTTGACACGAAAGATCATAAATGATACTGTATAACTAAATTGTGGGGGAACTCATTTGAGTTGAGAAGGTGAAACCTAACCCTTTGAACCTGTCAGTTAATACTGGTGTAGGGAAACAATTTATTATCTGTAATAATTTTATTATCAGGAATAATAATTTTATTGAGCATAATAAACAAGCGCTTTCCTTACAAACGGAGAGTGCTTTTTTTATGGCACCATTTCTTTTCGTAAGTGAAATGGTGGAGCGTGTTGTGGTAAATACAGGAAATTTATATAGAAAGGAAAATATTAAATGCTTAATATCAAGGAAATTAAGAAGCAAATAATTCAGACAGTTGAAACTGTAAAGCGGACAAATCCGATGGCAGGGTCTATCACCAATACAGTAACAATTAATTTTGTTGCCAATGCACAGCTGGCAGTCGGAGGCTCAGCCGCCATGGTTTATTTTCCCGATGAGGGCGAATTTTTGGCAAATGCTGGCGGTGCCACCTACATAAACGTCGGAACACTTCTGCCGATTTATGAGCAGACTTTGCCCCACACTGCAAAAGTATTGCACGAAGCACAGAAACCATGGGTACTGGACCCGGTAGCGATAGGGATTGGTTCCCTAAGAACCAAGCTCTTACAGCAGTTTAAAGAGTATAAACCTACAGTAATCAGAGGGAACGCTTCAGAAATTCTGGCACTGGCTGGTTTGTGGGGATTAGATGGTGGTTCTCAGATGTCCAATGTTCGCGGTGTCGATTCAATGGATTCTGTAAGTTCTGCAAAGGCTGCGGCTATTGCATTGGCCAGGTATACTGGTGGAACTGTTGCAGTATCGGGTGAAACCGATTTAATTACTGATGGTTCCGTTATAGTCGTATCTTATGGAGGATCGCACTTTATGGAGAAAATTACTGGGGCAGGCTGTTCATTAGGTGGTGTCATCGCAGTATATGCAACGGTTGCATCGCCGTTTATTGCGGCGCTTACCGGTACAGCGGCGTACAACTTGGCGGGAACCCGAGCTGAAAAAAAGGTGGACGCTCCCGGAAGCTTTCAGGTTCAGTTTCTAGACGAACTGTATAAAGCAAGTGCAGAGGACATTGCTGATAATCCTTTTGAGATAGAGGAAGTTTAATCTATAATTATTCTAGTAAATGGATCAATAAAATCTATGATATTTTGGGAGTGAAAACAATGAGCATAAGAAAGAAATTAGATATATCGGCGTACCTGGTTGTGGGACCTGAAAATACTAAAGGTCGGCCTGTTGCGTCAATCATAAAGGATGCGGTTGAAGCCGGATTTACATGTGTACAAATCCGTTCAAAAATTGCATCTGCGCAGGAACTTATTCAAGCAACCCGCGAGGCCTCGGAGGCAATAGCTCAAGTTGGTAAATCTGAGGAAGTTACATTGCTGGTAAACGATCGTCTTGATGTCGTTTTAGCCGCGAAAAAGCAAGGGATAAAGGTTGATGGAATTCACGTCGGGCAATCGGATATTCCAGTAGATGTGTGCAGGGAATACTTAGGCAATGATTCTATTATTGGCTTATCGGCAAAAACGAGTGAAATGCTTGAGTATATTAAAACAGCAGATATATCGCAGATTGATTATTTTGGTGTCGGACCTTTGCATGAAACAACGACAAAGCCGGACTGCGGCCTTGATTTGGATGGAAAAGTAGTGACCAGAAGTTTTGACGAAATTTCAGAGCTTGTCTCTCTTAGCAAAATTCCTATCGTAGTTGGTGGCGGTGTTAAGCTTGTTGATATACAACCCCTTGTACAAACCGGAGCCGCCGGGTTTTTCGTTGTGTCCGCTGTGTCTGAGGCGGATAATCCAAAACAGGCAGCTGCTGAACTGGTAACAGCATGGGAAAGTTGTACTGCAGTTGGACATAAAGATTAATCGAATAACAGGTGAGGATATGATTAAAGGTGCTATTTTTGATATAGACGGGGTCATACTGGACTCCATGCCCATATGGGATAAAGCTGGAGAAATGTTTTTGAACAAATTGGGCTTACAGCCGGAAGTGGGACTTGCTGAAACCATGTTTTGTATGAGCATGTTGGAAGGGGCTAAATTTTTGAAGGAAAGATACCAGTTAGATATGCATGAGGATGCCATTATAGAAGGTATCAATGAAACCATTGAAGATTTTTATGCTCATCAGGTTCAATTAAAGGAAGGTGTGGAGCTGTTCCTAAAAGGTATTCGCCAGCATGGTATTAAAATGGTGGCGGCAACATCCTGTGACAGGCAGGTTTTTGAAAGAGCGCTGAAAAGGCTTAATGTAATAGACTTTTTTGACAGAATATTTACATCTACCGAAGTAGGTGCTGGCAAAGTTAAACCGGATATATATCTTGCTGCTGCTGAGCATATGGGAACACTTCCTAAAGCTACATGGGTCTTTGAAGATGCTCTGTATGCAATTAAAACGGCAAAAAGCGCCGGTTTCAGAACGGTTGGTGTTTATGATGCTTCTGGCAAAGATGATTGGGATGAGATAAAGAGGCTAAGTGACATGTATTATGAAAAGCTGGACAACATTCATGCTTTTTTAGAAAAGGTGTTATCCCAAATTATTTAATTAAGACAAATTGGGGATACCACCTTTTAGTGTTACATAAGGATTAGTGTTATTGAAAACTACATAATTAGTGAGGAGAAGGAAATGAAAACAGTATTAACTATAGCAGGAAGTGATTCTAGCGGAGGTGCCGGAATTCAGGCAGATATTAAAACAATGACTGCAAATGGTGTATATGCCATGAGTGCGATTACCGCACTTACGGCACAGAATACAACCGGTGTGACAGGTATTATGGAAGTTGCTCCGGAATTTTTAAGCAATCAGTTGGACAGTGTTTTTACAGACATCTTTCCGGAAGCAGTTAAAATTGGTATGGTCTCATCGGTTAAATTAATTGAAACCATATCTGAAAAGCTGAAATTCTATAATGCAAGAAACATTGTGGTAGATCCTGTAATGATTTCTACAAGCGGTTCAAAGCTCCTTCAGGAGGATGCAATAGAAACCTTGAAAAATACTTTGTTTCCTAAGGCAGTTATATTGACACCGAATATTCCGGAAGCATCTGTCTTGTCGGGAATATCAATTAATAATGAAGAGGATATGATTAAAGCGGCCGAAATTATCAGTAACCAATTCGGATGTGCCGTTCTTTGCAAGGGCGGTCATAAAGTAAACGATGCCAATGATTTATTGTACTATAACCATAAGTACAAATGGTTCATGGGAGAGAAAATTGACAATAAAAACACACATGGAACCGGATGTACTTTATCGAGTGCTATTGCTTGCGGT
>JAAZCB010001353.1 GCA_012513545.1 Clostridiaceae bacterium | reverse complement strand
GCTATAAAACCGAATCTTGTCCAGACCCTGGAAAATACACCTGCACTTATGCACGGAGGACCTTTTGCCAACATAGCTCATGGCTGCAACAGCATCATGGCTACTAAAATTGCTTTAAAACTGTCAGACTACTGTATCACCGAAGCTGGCTTCGGTGCAGACCTGGGTGCTGAAAAGTTTTTAAACATTAAATGCCGGTATGCAAATCTCAAACCGGATGCTGTTGTCCTGGTAGCAACAATAAGAGCTTTAAAGTTCAATGGCGGCGTTAAAAAGGATGAACTGGGCATTGAAAATGTACATGCATTAAAAAAGGGCTTTGTCAACCTTGAAAAACATATTGAAAACATAAGGAAGTTCCAAGTGCCGGTGATTGTTGCCATAAACCACTTCAATACGGATACACACGATGAAATTGAATATATTAAAGTCAGATGTAAAAATATGAACGTTGAAGTAGCATTTTCAGATGTATTTTTAAAGGGCGGTGAAGGTGGTCAGGAACTCGCTGAAAAGCTCATTAAAATTATTAATACTACCCCTTCAAACTATAAACCCATTTATGACTTAAACATACCAATTAAACAAAAAATAGAGACAATAGCACGCGAAATATATGGTGCCAAAGGTGTTGTTTATACGCCTTCTGCTGACAAGGATATCAAGAAAATTGAAAGTATGTGTATGGATAGACTTCCTATTTGTATGGCTAAAACTCAATATTCCGTTTCGGATAATCCGTCCTTGCTTGGCAGACCGGAAGGATTTGATATAACAGTAAGGGAAGTACAGGTCAGTGCAGGAGCGGGTTTTATTGTAGTCATTACCGGTGATATTATGACAATGCCCGGGCTTCCCAAGCTGCCTGCTGCTGAGAAAATTGATATAGACAAAAATGGCTTAATAACAGGATTATTTTAAATGCTTTAACATATATATTATTTTACTTGCAAGGATTAACACAATTAACCTTAGAATTATTAATTGTGTTAATCTTTGCAAGTTTTTCAGTATTCCTAACTAAATTGAAAATCATTCATAAACCTTCTGTGGTAATCAATTTCTTCTACAGCTTCATAAAACTTAGAATAGTAATTTCTCTCCCTCCAGGTTCGTCTGCTGTTGTAATACTTGTTTATTACCCTCCAGAACTTCTGTGGGAATTGCAAAATTATCTTCATTATGGAAAATTCATCCAAGGATATTGATTCTACTGAGGAATAAGAGCTCATAATAAGCTGTGCTTCATCCACATTCCAATTACATTTTCTCATTTTCCGTCTCAGTAAATTTGCGATATCGTATACTCTAAGTTCAAAACAGCAATAGTTGAAGTTTGTTATATAAGTACTATCCACACTTTTGATAATATTGGAATGAGTGTAGTCATGGTGGCAGAATAATCCTTCGGCTCTTGTCTTTCTAACCACTTCCGAATACTTTGAAGCATAAAGTTTTTTTAGGGCATCCTCGCCTAAATCATGGAAATAGTCTATATATTCCAGAACAAGATAATCAATTTTCCTTTTTTCTCTTTGAGCTATTTTTTTTATCCTTTTCATTTCTTCCAATCTTTTTGTAAAATAGATGGGAAGCTTTCCTAAGTCATCTCTTGGTACACAGTTCTTAGGTGCAATAAAGCCTCTTGATGAAACATGCAGCTTAGCAAGCATAGTGGATGATTTAATAATATCTTCCCTTTTTTCAAAATCACTCTCACAGCCTTCAATATAATCTGAAACAGTATAACTGACTCCATCTATAAACATATATGGCTCATTATCCTTTGTACAAATATATCTGTCGACATTCTTAAAATTATTCCTGACAAGGTGTTCTTTTGCTTCATGTATAAAATTAATCCTACCTGGAGAAAGATTAAGTTTTCTCAGAACTTTTTTTCCACAGGAACTTTCAATTATGAATACGTCTCTGAAGGAATGTATACTCTTTATATCAATACCATATCCCCTGGAGATTTGTCTCTCTATTTCCTGCATGTTGCAACCCCCAAACTATAGATAAGTAAATCTTAATGAAATTATCGTGAATGTTCCAAAAGAGCATTGTACAGCTAATCCATTTAATTATATTCTGATTAAATTAT
>JAAZCB010001352.1 GCA_012513545.1 Clostridiaceae bacterium | reverse complement strand
TAGTGCTTGGGCTTAGGTGGTAACTCCCCTTTTCTCTAACATTTGGCAGAATCTCCTTCTATGTGAAGGCTATGCCAGCAAATTATTTACATTGACTTTTTATTATAAATTTAATGCAACGCTAATGGATATATATAGTACTTTATTCTTTTTCCTTGAAGCAGGTCATAATAAGAATTTTACTATTGATTTTACTAACAACAATGGTTATTGCAGAGTTATGGATTATCTTACTTATACATTAGGTATACCTAATGATTCTATAGAATATTCAAATGGAACATTCAAAATAGACGGCAAGGAACTTAATATTGATAATATAACAATAACACCGGATTTTGACATCGAGAGAAACTTTTGGGGCGAGCCTCGTGAAATTAATGATGTCTATGCGAAGGCTTATGAAATATACAAGGAAATTGAGCGTGTGGCCAAAGAATATATTACAACACACTGGGTAGAATCTTACGGTAAGCACATAGATGGACTTGGACATCAAAAAGTCTTGATAGAAAGGTTCAATAAAGAATACAGCAATACTCCATATGGAATTAACACCTACCAATGGTATGATACGGGCGAATATGTCGATTATTTATCCGGTTGTCACGATTGTAATCCAAATGCCGTTAATATAGATGATTACATGAACAAGTATTACAACATCCCTGAAATAACACAAAAAAAATATGAAGCACATGTATATTACAGGGCACTGTTCACTTCGAATTATGCGCCATATTACTATTTGGATACCGAACTTAAGTTCCCGGAAATGTATGGTTTAGTTAATTATTATACTAATACACCATATGTATATGCAGACCCCGATGTTATTGATCAGGTTATCAGAAATGCAATGGAAAACGGGTCATCCCTCGGGAAATTAAACCTTTCAGTGCCAAAAAATTCTTGCTTTGAAGGAGAAGAAATATCCATAATTGCAGATTGTCAAAATGCACATCACATATATGTAAGAGTCGTAGATGAAAACGGAAATACCGTTTACCAAAGTACCGACATAGGAACCAGGGTTGAGAAAACCATAAAAATGGATAAAGGTGGCATATATAAAATATACGCTGCAGCAAATAATTCAGAAGGGACAGATTTAATAGAAATAACAACTCCCAAAACTGTGACTGTAAAATTCAGTCCCGAACTTAAAATCGTTAATGTCCATGATAACGAAATTGAAGTTCTGCCTACTTTTCCTGTAAGTGGAGAAAGTACAAACAAACTTCTTATTAGGAATTCTGCAAGTCAATCCTGGACTGAAGTAGCCAGTGGTGTTAAAAATAGTAAATCTCAACTTATACAAGACCTGACATCGGGAACAAATTATGCAATATGCATGAGATGGGTCGAAAATGGAGTGCAAATGGAAAAAACCGTTGAAGTAGAAACACCTGTTACAAAAAGTTCAGGCAAGTACGGTGATTTGAATGCAGACGGCAAAATAAATTCCACTGATTATGCAATACTAAAACGATACATTCTTGGTACAATCGATAAGCTTCCTGTAACTGACGGCAGCTACATTGCAGACCTTAATGCCGACGGCAGAATTAATTCTACAGATTATACCCTGTTAAAAAGGTATCTGCTCTCGCCTGAATCAACAGTATTTCCAGCAGAGAAGTTTTTGTCCGAAACGCCTTATGTAAAATTAACCAACCTTAAAAATAACGAAATATATGTAGCAATTCCTCAGGATGACGGAAGTAAGGCAATTAATATTATTGGTGAGGGAACAAATTGCCATCACATAGGTCTTTTCATTGGCAATTCAAAAGGTACGGAAACATTAAAGGATATTCAATACAACTCTCGCTTAAACGATACATTAGAATATGAGTATATTTTCCCAGTAAGCGATAGCGGAACATATAGCATATATTTGGCAGGACGTAATGCCCATGATGGAATAAAAACTTCTACGTTGGATAAATCAGAAACGGTTTCCATAAATGTAATAGTACCAGGCTCAAAAAGCACCATTCTTGAACAAGCACAGAATGATTTAATTACCGTTAAATCCCTATCACCGCAAATTGACCTGGGTACAAGTGGCGCAGACGGTTTATGGGGCCCTAACACTGCAGCTTCTATTTTGGCATTTCAACAATGGTGTGTTCAAGAATGGGCTTCATATAATAATACTTCTTTAAAAGATGCAAATAAGCATTTGGAGAATGTTAAAGCAACAGGGTTACTGGACAGGGCAACTCTGATAGCTTTAAGAATTCAAGCAGAAAAGCATAAAAATATGACTATCACCAATAATCCATACAATATTCAAGAAAATGTATACAGTCAATATGTTGAGATGGCTCAAAAATATTTAGAAGCTCTGAACGAGGTTAGATTTACCAACTTATTTGATTTAGGTCCTCAAGGCATTGATGGAAAATGGAGTCCGGGCGGATACACATATACAGCAATTAAACTGTTCCAAAAAGAATACGGCTTGCCTGAAACAGGTATACTTGATAAAACAACTTTTACTGAATTGAGCAACGCAGGAAAGGAAGCCCTTAAATTTGTAGCTGCTTCTAAAATACCACCCTCTTTATCACTCTACTCGGGAACCACTATAACCATGTATGATATGAACGGTGCTGCACATGTGGTCAAAAACAATATAGATGATATCAGCTATGCAATATGTTATAATTATTGGGGATTTACTCCGCTTAATACAGGCAGTTATACCCAGGCGCTACGGAACTACTATAATTCATCAGTATCCGGTTTCACGAGCTTTGAAGCCTGGCTGGCAGAAAAATATAACCTGGTTGATACAAACACCCCAACTCCTTTTAAGTATTATTATGAGAATGTATGGGGAAAAGATATAATCTATCCGACATATACAGAATGGATAAAGCTGTTCGGGTACATTATTGATTCGCCTCCGGAAGTACCTGACCCAATTGAGCCGGAATCCGGAAGTGAAAATATTGAAACTTTAAACAAAGTACTGGATGTTATTCAGACAATACTTGATGTAGTAGGATTTTTTCCCGGTATTGGTGATGTAGCAGATGGTATTAACGTTGGAATATGCCTCTTGCGTAAAGACTTGTTAGGTGCAGTATTCTCAGGAATAGCCCTAATTCCGGCAATTGGGTCGGTAATAGCCGCTCCGTTAAAGACAATATTCAAGGCTGCTGGAAATGTCCCACAAATTAAAGCAGCTATAAACATATTGGCAAAAGTTTTTGGAGGTGCAAATAAAGTAGTCGATGGCTTGACTAGTGCTTTGAATACCGTTAAAGGCCTTATTAAAGGAATTCCTGACTTAGTAGAATCACTTATTCATAATTCGTTTATAAGAAACCTGATTGGAAGTGACGGAGTTCAGGCAATACTTGCTATGGCCAAAGTAATAAGAAATAAGATTGATGATCTTGTCGGAAAAACTGACGAAGTCGTTACCGCCGTTAAAAATATTATAAGGGGTTCTGTACACGGACTTGAACAATTAATGCTCAAAATCCTGGAAGGGACAGAAACTGTTTTTGAAGTTGTTAGGGAAACACTAGAGCTTCAAGATGGCAGCCTGATGTTGAAATTCCTTGACGGTGCCGAAACTATTATAACAAAAGCAGAACTACAAGCAGCCATGATAGCAAAAGGTATGGGTGACAAACTTGATGAAGTATGGCAGCTCTGCAAGGTTGGGTGTTTTTCAGGAGATACCCTTGTTTTCACAAAAGAAGGACCTAAGAGAATCGATGAGATTAAAGAAGGTGAATTAGTTTATTCAAAGAACGTTAATACAGGCGACTTTGACTACAAAAAGGTTTTACAGGTTTATATCAAGAGTTCAAAGGAATTTATAAGGTTAAAATTTGAAGATGAAGATATACGCACAACACCTACCCACCCATTCTTTGTAGAAGAAGGATGGTGGAAGACAGCCCAAAATATTAAGCAAGGCGATAGAATAGTCACTGCTTCCGGACAATTGAAAGAGGTATTGGCAATAGAAATTGAAATTCTGTCTGAACCTGAAAGAATTTATAATTTGAATGTGGAAGATTATCATACATATTTTGTTGGTGCAAGTGGCTTGTTGGTGCATAATGGTTGTAAACGAGTTGATTATACTAACCCAGCAGGTAGAGCACTATATTGGGTCAACCAAAATGTAAAGAATGTAAATATTGCAATTGATAGTGCTTTAAATAGTACAAACGCCGGTAAAGCTTTAGAGTGTAAAGTTGCTGACTATATTAGAAACAATATCAAGGAGGTAACTGGATTTGGTCAACAAGTTACAAGAACAGTTGAAAAGACTTTTGCAGGTGACTTGGATATAGTTACAGCTGATGCAATTATCGAGGTTAAAAAATCAATAGGAGCTGTTAGTTATGACCAAATTCGTAAGTATGCAGACCCATCACATGCAGACTTTTTAAACAACTTAAATAAAAAAGTAATACTGTATATTGAAGAAGCAGTTGATATGACAAACTCAAATAATGTAAAGATGTTAAATGATATTAAAGCTAAAGAGGTCAGTGTTGTTATTAACTCATTAGAGGGGTTAAAGGAGGTGTTGAGTTAAAATGGGGAGTACAGGAGTAATACTTAAGGACAAGCTTGAGTTTTCAGTAGACAAATTCTTAGACGATATTAAACGTGCCTCTGCTAATGCAAAACTTAATATTTATATCAATAGTACAACTTACAATGATGATGGGAGTATTAAGGAATCATCTATGAATTTATTAGATAATCAATTAATAGATGGAAAAAAGCAACAAATTATTGTTAGTATAAGTAGTTATGATAAAGAGAATAATTTCAGTCATTTGTTTAAATGGGTTGACAGTAGCAAGGAGTTACTAAGAATTGCATTTATTGAACTAATCGACAGTAATGAAAGACTATTATACCAACTTATATACGAATTGTTTAGAATAAGTCCTAATAGTTATTTATGGTTAGATGGTTACAAATGGGTTTACACTTTTAAAACCCTAGAAAAATTAAGAGAATTACCATTTGACTCTGAGTGGTGCTATAAAAATCCAAACTTGTTATGACATTTAATTCATATCACAAATAATTTATACCCCGACTGTAGCAATGCAGCTTCGGGGTTTCTTTTTCCTTTTTCTTTGTAACAACCTAACATCTCATTTAGCAATGTTATACGTCTTGTAATTATAGCTTCAAATATTCCAAACTTATAAGCAAAAAATCCACCTTTTGGATGATATTCAGCATTAAGAATTAATGTTAATATTTATGTCATAATCAGTAAAAGGGGGAGAAAATGTACAATATGAGAAAAAAGACAGCAGTACTTATGTTTACATTAATCATTGTTTTTATTACAGCATCACTATTACTGGGTGTTGCCTCTGCCGACAAACAAGAAGAAATTAACTGGAAGAGCAATAACAAGAATAAAGAAATAAAAGAGCCCTCCGGAATTAATGGAAATAGTGACTGGTCAAGTGAAACATTTATTAGTTCTGATGAAAATGAAGTAAATAGTGAGGAACAAAGCGAAGAGCAAAGCTCTACCAACCCTACCCTTCCAATACTTGCCGGTATAGCAGGTGTATTGGGGCTTGCACTTATTACCGGTAAATCAAAAAATCAAATAAAAAGTATACTTCCAAAAGGCAACGGAATTTGGGTTCCCGAAGCCGACAGGCAGTCTGTTATAGATATGATAAACAAGGCTTCAAGCAGGAAATTCCTTATTGACAACAAAGGATTCATAAAAGAAACAGATGAGCCGGAAGAGCCTTCAAAATCAAAAACTTTTTCAGACCTTGTAAGTTCATTGATAAACGGAGACAAATTTATAGTAATCGGTACCGATACAGGCTGGCTGAAATATGATGAACAAAATGGAAATACCGAATGGGTTGAATTTGAAGGCAATAACAGCGGAATTGCAATTGGCGGCAATAATACAGACCAGGTAATCGTAGTATCCGGTAAAGATAATGAAATGAAAGATATCAGCG
>JAAZCB010001351.1 GCA_012513545.1 Clostridiaceae bacterium | reverse complement strand
CCTTAAGAAATGTTCTTCAAAATCTTTTTTCGGTTTATAAGCATTGATTACCAGGTCGTTTTTAACTGCTCCGGCTGATGTTACTTGTTTAAAGCTGCCTTGTTTTTTATCCAAAACTGTTACTTGGGCTACTACAAAACCCGCCCTAGTCATGGCATCCTGAATTGCATTCCATACAGAGGCCTTTGAGTTATGGAATACTACTGTAATCCAACGATTTGGCTTAAGGATACGGTACATTTCTTTGAAGCAGGAAGTCATTAGATCCTTATATTCGTTCAGTCCTTTAAGTTGAATATTATTAATAATAGCTTCTGGTCTGTTATTGGTCAGAACCTTATGCCATGATTCCCAAAGAGAATTAAGTTCAGAGTACATTAAATTGTTACCAAAAGGCGGATCAGTAAAAATATAATCAGTACTATTGCTTGGTAGATTTATACTATTAGCAGAATTTGTTGAAATTATGTTTTCCTCTATGCTATGAACTTTATTAAATGCCTTATTCAAATTGCCAATTTTATTTTCAAGTATATATCTTGGAGTTACTTCAACTACCTGCGAACCGATATATAAAGTGCCGCTTAAATACTGATTAACTTGAGAGTAATGCGTGGGAACATAGCGGGCAAGTTTAGACATACCCCATATAACCTGTTCATTCAGAAACAATATTGGGGATTTTATACTAGCTGTTTGGCTTTTAGACCATAAACAAGCCAATACCCACAAATTCCTCTTAGTGTAAAAATGGTGTACATTGGTAATGCCGTGAGATCTTTTTGGTTGTTCGGTGTTATATCCTTCTGGCATTTGGTATGTTGGATACCAATATGGAATAGCTGCTGATTCTATTGTTTTAACTAACTCTAAGTCGGCTGCCGCAGGAGCTTTCTCGTATCGCTTTTTCCCCACAGAATAATTAATCCATACCGGAACCTGTTTTGCCTGGGTAATATCTTTACCTATGGAAGCATCAAAAAAACTATTTGTTGCTCGCTGAGATTTTCTTTTTGTTACTTCCGCATTACAGTGCGGGCATAAATAATCATCAATTACCTTACCTGTCTCTTTGTCCAGCGCTACTTCCCAAAAGACATATTCATTTCCGCAGTAAGGACAGAGAAATACATCTGACCATACCGTATAATTGATTTTACCTTTGGTTTTACCATCTGTGTGCAAAGTTTCATACATCCAACCGCACTCAGCTTCCACCTCGGCAAGAATCCTTTTAGCCTCCCGTTCGAATTCTTCTGCGTCAATCGGTGTGTTGTAATTATAAGCAATAAAAGAAGCAGCCGGTGAAAGATCGGATAAAATCGCTCTCCGTCCTAACACCTGGGCAGCAATTCCAGTCATACCAGTCCCACAGAAACCATCAAATACTATATCATCGGGCTCTGTATAATGTTTAATAAATGGCATAATCGCCTTATGCGGCACTTTGGTATGGTAGGAATGGGCATTATATATCGGATCGCTCTTGCCTTCACTCACATCCGCCACAAAAGGCGCCCGCTTATATTTATCCTTTTTCGCATCATAGGGCTTACCATAACGAGCAATAAAATCATTAATATAAGGATTTGGGCAGGCCGTATAATAAGGCGGGTCCGATAGGGCTAAGATATCCTCATCCTTACCTATAGGAAATCCTTCAATATTTCTCACTGAATCCAATAGGTCAGCTAAGGGACGGCAGGACTCCGCAAACTCATCCTTCGCTTGTGGCTTCTTAGCTTCTTTTTCAAATGCCAATTCTGACTGCTTGGCCATCTTTTATTCACCATCCGTTTCTGCTTGTTTAATTCTGATCTTTTCCAAATCCTTGCCTGCTACCAGCATCTGCTTAAAGTCATTCAGATTCCTCTCCAGGCTATAGTAATCCAGGACCTGGGACTCCTTGAACAGGTGCTCCATAAGCTTCTTCGGGTTCAACTCAATAATCTCCAGTTCAT
>JAAZCB010001350.1 GCA_012513545.1 Clostridiaceae bacterium | reverse complement strand
TGTTATCAGGAGATATGATCAGTTTATCCGAAACAAGGAATTGCTTTACAGGCTCAATAAGTTTATCATACAAATAATGGCCTGAGTTCCTGAAATTGTTGAAATCATTCCGGGCATTATTGTCAATGGAAGGCAGGGTAATCAGATGCCTGAATTGTTCAATTGTATTAAAAAAAACAGAATCTATAGCTAACGTAATTATTTTCTGATATTTTCTGTTAACAACAAATACTGCCAGGAAAGTATCTGCGACTATATAGTTCAAGTAATTTGAATTTCTTCCTACAACATCAGTTATTTCATCTGGATTTAAAACATCTGTATTGTATTTTACCATATAATATTCCGGAAAGTGCTTTTCAAAGATAGATATCAGCGAATCACGTCTTTGTATTGCCCTGAAGAGGTTTTCATTCCACTCTTCGATCATTGATACGTTAGGATTTGCTGCTGCTTTTTCAGATGAGATGACTGCATTGTACAGGCTAATTTCATTCTGAAGCTTTTTTTCAAGGATTGCCGTTTCATGTGGAATCTGCAATTGTGTAGCTTTCAGCTCCCTGACTGAAGCAAGCAGGCCGGCTCCCTTGCTTTTTTCAAAATACAAGAAAGCTTTGTCAAGGTAATCTTCATCTCCTGTTATTGTAAAACAGCGGTTGTAGTCCTTAATTGCATGAAGATAATAGTCACGATATCTGTCTCCCAAAATAAGTCTGCTTTCTTCCTCACTGATATTAAGCCTGATTTTTTCGAGAATGGCAATTATAAGCTCAATAGTCTGTGCAGATGCCAGCAGATACTTAAGCTCACTGGTATTCTTATATAATCCCCCTAGTGCGAGGTGTTTTGTTTTCAGGATATTAAGAGTTCTGTAATCAGGAATAAGATCATTGATATCCGGATTGTCAATTATTGAACCATCAGTACTCATGGATGTTCCGGCATTAAGTAATTCCTGCAGTACTGCCAAAGCCTTATCATATTCTCCATTGGCTGTTAGCGAATTGGCATATCCAAGCAAAATAGGTTCTCTTAGATCTATACTTGATTCATTGATTCTTGAAAAATCATAGCATAGTTTATAATAGATTAATGATCGTTCTAAATCAACCGAGAATCCTCGAAGGTATTCTGCATAATTTTTTAGCACTATTAAATGCTCATCTGTTGAAACTCCATATATTTTTTCTGCATACTTCAGTGTTTCATATAGAAGTTTTTCACCCTGGTCAATTTTCCCATAATTTGCAAGATATATTGCTCGACTATTTATAAAGTTAAAAGAAAGATGTGAATGAAATGAATTTGCCAAATCGACACCTTTATTGAAATAATCTTCAGATTTTCTTACATTACCAAGAAAGCTATAAGTTATTCCTAAGTTATTAAGAACATTTAAATACCTTTCATCCTCTGATATTACTCCATTCCTATATAAACATTCTGATTTCTCAAGAAATATTGCAGCCTTTGAATAATTTGACATTTCACAATAACAAGCACCTAAATTAGTGTAGATGTCAGCTACTTCAGAATTAGTCAAATCGTATTCCTGTATGATCTTTATAGCCAAATTACCATAGAATATCGCTTCATCATAATCTTTTAGGCCAATAAGAGCATTGATCATGGTTGCATAACTTGTAAGAAG
>JAAZCB010001349.1 GCA_012513545.1 Clostridiaceae bacterium | reverse complement strand
GTTCAATGCCAAGGGTAGCGTACACCTTGGTCACGTCCTTGTCAAAATACTGGCAGACTTCAGTTGCCGCCCTGTCGAGGACAGAAAGAGTCTTAAGCAACGGTGCCTTATAATCAAGAGCCTCGCCAGTATACGATACAAATATTGTAGGAATGCACAGGGTGTTTCCTAAAATGAACACCGGAGAGGAGACATCCCAGGCTGTGTAGCCTCTGGCTTCAAATGTATTTCTTATACCTCCGCTGGGAAAACTTGAAGCATCAGGTTCTGACTGAACAAGTACAGCTCCTGAAAAATTTTCCACAAGGTGGCCGTTATCGCCAAACTCAATGAAACCATCATGCTTTTCGGCCGTGCCGTCAGTAAGCGGATGGAACCAGTGAGTATAATGTGTCGCACCTTTTTCCAGAGCCCAGGCTTTCAGCCCGATAGCAACCTGTTCTGCTTCCTGCCAGGTAAGCGACTTGCCTTCTTCTATCGCTTTTCTGACAACCCTGAAAGCCTCCTGGGAGAGATAATGCTCCATCTTGTGAAGGTCAAAAACATCCTCCCCAAAATAATTCGAGATCATTTTTGAAGATGCTTCAAATTTAACAGGCTCCCTGTTAAATACTTCTCTTAATGCACTAAATCTGAGTTCTGCCATTTTTTATTCTTTAATCGGCCAAATATATATATTTTGAACACACACCCCCTGTTTTATTACATATATTTTCATTTTTTATATGTTTTAAGCAAACACCCCCTCTTCCAAGGGGGTGTGTCGGTATTTTTATATACTTTTCAAGAATAATCTTAAAATACAGCAAGCATGACAACAAAAAAATAAACCTGATATACAGGCCCTGCGTAGCATAATATCTGTAAGAACTGCTTTCATAGAGAGCCTTCCACTCATTTTGAAATTATTGTTATATATTCAAGAATTGGTACTCCTGTTGTGATAACAAAGGAGAACTCAGAAGAATTCACAACCAGTTCCGGCAATTTTTCATAGTCCCATACATGAAATTTTACATTTTCCCGCTTGCCTTAATTTTGATGGAAATTATATATATTTGTCGGCTGAATTCAAAAAGGAAATATTCACATAATCATAGGTTTTGATGTCAACAATTCAATTTTTAAGGGAAAAAGCAGGAGTTTTGGTTGCAGTAGTTATCGGCATTGCACTTTTACTGTTTGTTGTAAGCGATTTTTTTGGCAGTGGCAGCGGACAAAACCGCAGAGCGAGGAAGTATTATGAAATAGGCAAGATAGGTAAGGAAACCGTGTCATACCAGAATTTTGAGCAGAAAGTACAGAACCTTATAGAGATCTACAAGCTTTCAGGAGCCTCCAATATTGACGAAGCCACCACGGAGTCAATAAGGGAACAGACCTGGCAGCAGATGATAAGGGAAAGAATTCTCGAAAATCAGTATAAAAAGCTTGGGATTGGTACAAGCACTGAAGAGGTTGACGATCTGGTTCTGGGGAATAATCCTCACCAAATTGTACAGCAGTTGTTTACCGACCCGAATACGGGCATGTTCAATAAGTCCTTTCTTGTTAATTTCCTCAAGCAGACAGAAATTGATGAAACCGCAAGGAGGTACTGGCTTTTTTTTGAAGATGAGATTGTAAATGACAGGATGAATGCAAAATACAATTCCCTGGTATCAAAAGGTCTATTTGTTACCTCTAAGCAAATAGAATTTGACAGTAATCTGTCAGCATCAACTGTCGATTTCAGCTATGTTGTCAAAAACTATTCCTCTGTCCCCGATTCTCTTGTAACGATAGGAAGAAATGAAATTGAAGATTACTATAAAAAGCACAAGGAGACATTCGGGAGAAATGCTCTAAGGAATATTGAGTATGTAACATTTGATATTGTACCGTCGGAAGAAGACATAAAGCTGGCCGAAGATTGGATCAATAAAACAAAGGATGAATTTGCTCAAGCTGCTGATCCTGTTCAATTCATAAACCTGACAGCTGATACAAGACACACTGGTTTCTATGTATCGGCTAACGATGTTCCCTCCAACCTTTCCGATTTCGTAAAGAAAGAGGATCTGAAAGAGGTATTTGGTCCCTACAATGAAGACGGGACCTTTAAGCTGGCCAGGCTTCTCGATGTAGCAAACCGTCCCGATTCAGTGCATGCCCGGCATATCCTTCTGTCGCCCGATCAGTCGTCGACGATGGAACAGTTAAGAAGAACTGCTGACAGTCTTATAAAACTTATAAGAACAGGCACAAAATTCGAGGTGCTTGCCATGTCAAATTCGGTTGATCAGGGTTCAGCGCAACTGGGAGGTGATCTTGGGTGGTTTCCCGAAGGCAGGATGGTTCTTCCGTTCAATAACGCCTGCTTTTCTGCAAAAAAAGGAGCTATAGTCACTGCTGAAACTACATTCGGGATACATATCATAGAAATAATTGATCAATCGCGCAGTACCAGGAAATACAACATTGGAATAGTTGACAGGAAGATCATGCCCGGGTCGACAACAAATCAGAGGATCTACAGTGAAGCCAGCCAGTTTGCCGGGACGAACAACACCTATGAGAAATTCAACCAGGCCGTGGCAGAGAAGGGATTAAATAAACGGATTGCAAATGACATAACACCAAGACAGAAGACTCTGCCCGGACTAAACGAAGCAAGAAGCCTTATAATATCTCTATTCCAGACCGAAGAAAGTGAGATCGTTCTTGACAACAACCAACAGGCCGTATTTGAAATAGACGACAAATATGTTGTTGCATATTGCACAAAGGCACAGAATGAAGGTATTGCTCCTCTCGCTGATGTAGAAAATGAAATACGCTTTAACCTTCTTAAAGATAAGAAAGCTGAAATCCTCGCGGCAGAATTTTTGAATAACAAAGACTCAAGGAAATCGCTTTATGACATTGCCAACGCCATGGACCTTTCTGTACAGGATGCCGTGCAGGTTAATTTCAGGTCATACACACTTCCCGGTGTAGGAAATGAACCTGCCCTTATAGCTGCAGCATCTGTTGCGGAAAGCGGATCTGTAACCGGACCGGTAAAAGGTGACAATGGGGTTTATATGCTTACTGTTAATAATATAACAAAGGCTGAAGGAGAAGACAACCAGTCGCTTAAGGACAGGCTTCTCATAACCTACCAGATGAGGGGGACCTACGAAGCTTACGAGGCTCTTCGCAAGGAAGCCAATATTGAAGACAAAAGGCACAAGTTCTACTAGAATTCATCACGGTTTCCACCATCTCGGAACTTACGTTCCACCCGGCAAGGATAGAAGCGTTTAGAGTTCCAGGTTCCAAGTTGAGCGTTAAGAGTTTAGTGTTCGGAGTTTTGCGTTTAGAATTCAAATTCCAAGTTTTCAGCATTTAGGGTTAAGAAACTATCAGACAACGACCGAAGGGAGCAAGACAGCGAAGCGTAAATACAGCTCCCTTCGGGAGCAAGACTTAAAAGACCTGTGCAACAAAAAAGCCCCTCAGTTTCCTGAGAGGCTTCCTGTTATAAGTTGGCGACTACCTACTCTCCCACGTGTGCAGTACCATCGGCGCTGACGGGCTTAACTTCTCTGTTCGGAATGGGAAGAGG
>JAAZCB010001348.1 GCA_012513545.1 Clostridiaceae bacterium | reverse complement strand
TAAGAATCCTGGAAAAAATAATCGAACAGGAAAGAAAGAAGAAAAAGGGCTATAAAGCCAATTCGACCAATTCAAATTTACCGCCTTCAAGTGATTTGTTCAGCCGTCATATCAGTAATACCAGAGAAAAATCAGGTTTGAAAAGAGGCGGACAGAAAGGTCATAAAGGCAGCTTTTCAGTTTTGAATGAAACTGCCGATGTGATTATTGACAGATACGTTGACAAGGCTCCGACAGGTGCAAAGGAAGTAAGAGATGAAAACAATAATATCCTTTACTATGTTACTCAGGAAATTGATTTAACTTTTAAAAGGACAATTACTGAAACCAGATATCATATCAATAAAACAAACCTAGAAGTATTAACTGAACAAGAGAAAAGTAAATACGCCGTTAATCCTGTTACTTATTCAAACAAAATTAAAGCAGTGACTTTATATTTACATAATCACGGATGTATAGCTTTAGATAGATTAAGTAAAGTTATCAGTGTTTTTAGTAATAATCAAATTAATATAAAACCCTCATCAATCTGCAATTGGCAAAAAGAGTTAGCTGTAAAAAGTCAAAAGTATCGAGAGTCTGTTTTAATTGACATTTTAAATTCAGATGTATTAGGTGTTGATGAATCAGGTTGGAGAGTAAATGGGAAAACCAAATGGTTACATACTCTGTCAACTAAAGATGCCTCATATTATTTGGTGACGGATAAAAGATCAGATAAAGAAACTGGCACAATAAAGTTATTGGAAGGATTTAATAACTATCTTGTTCACGATCATTTCAAACCATATTATAGTCTTGATAATCCGATACATGTAGAATGTAACGCTCACATCTTAAGATATTTAAAAGCCGGTATTGAGCAATATCACGATAAGTATTGTCAAAGTATGAAGTCGCTATTACAACAGATGCTGCATGAAAGAAAGCAATATGTTAAGGATGGTATAGATTCATTTGAAAAAGAAAAAATCAGTAGATATGAAGAAATGTATACATCGATATTACAAAAGGCATTATCTGAATATGATAAAGAAAATCCAAATATTGCCAAGAAATATGAACCAGCACATATAAAACTATTTAGAAGGATGCTTGAATATAAACAGGAACATTTATTGTTTATGTATGATTTTAAGGTGCCTTTTGACAATAATTTAGCTGAAAGAAGTATTAGAAAAGGCAAAACCAAACTTAAAGTATCTGGACAAAACAATAATTTAGACACTGCTAATTATTATACTAGTGCACTAACGATTATTGAGACCTCTAGGTTAAGGAAAGAAAACCCATTAGAAAAAATGATAGAAATACTTAACAATTAATTTTCTATCTACTTTTCTATCATCAATTTAAATAATGGTCTACTTATTAATTTAAAAGTTAGACCATTTTTTTATTCAATATATTATTTGTCGCTGAATAGTAACTTTCCGGGTAAAAATGGATTTATTATTTAGGGTTATTTACGTTTTTAATGACATCAAAGAATCTGTTTTACTTAAAAAAATACTCTCTATTGAGAGTATACGAGATTTTTAACTGTTTCAATAAAACTATCCGGCAATTTAAAATATTTGTGTTCATCTATTGTATAAATACGACAGATATTATATCCCCAGTTGT
>JAAZCB010001347.1 GCA_012513545.1 Clostridiaceae bacterium | reverse complement strand
TACGGAAAAGTGAAGTTTGATGGCAGAATATATTCCACTTCTCCTGAAATGGCTGGGCGTCAAGTCATGGTCAAGGCTGGAGCTTATGATGTAGAATTAATGGATTCTGACTGCCACTATATTGTCAAGCATAGAAGGCTATATGGTGAGGAAAAAGAAGCAATGTACTGGATTCCCTATCTTGAGCTTATGTCCAAGCGGCCGGCAGCATTAAAGTATACCGGACTTTTTAACCAACTGCCAGAAATATTGAGAGAGTACTTGGATAAGTGTGACTATGATAGTAAAAAGCAATCATTGAAGCTACTTACAAAAATGACAATGGCGACAGGCTTTGATAAAGCAGTTGAAGCGTTTAAAGAAGGAATAAAATTAGGTGTTAATGATCCAGATAGTATTTGGGCGACGTATTGCCGTTTAACGGTTGGAACTTTACCAGAACCGGAAATAGTTCTTCCTAAAACAGTTCCGGAACTTAAAGAATATAAACTTAACATAAATGCTTATGATAAATTAATGAATTCTGGGGGGCTACAGTGATGAATTCAGATGCCTTGATAAAACATTACTGCAAGGAACTCCGGTTTGGAAGAAACTTTTATGAGAACTATTCGAAAATCAACGCAACTGATTTTGGAGATTTCTTAGCACAATTATTAAAGCTTGAGATAGAACACAGAGAAATTACTCGTAAGAACAGAAATTTGAAAGCTGCAGGCTTTGATGTTATTAAGACATTCGAAGGGTATGAGTTTAACGATATTCAGATACCACAAGCGTTAGATATTGAAACATTAACGACCGGTGCTTTTATTGACAGACTGGAGAATCTAATCCTTTATGGTCCCGTGGGGACTGGTAAAAGTCATATGGCAACAGCCATCGGAGTTGCTGCCTGCTCTAAAGGCAAAAAGGCAAAGTTTTACCGAACTGCATCTTTGGTAAATCAATTAAGTGAAGCAAAAGCAAAAGGCGAGTTAAAGCGTTTTATGAAGCAAATTGAGAAAACCGATTTACTTATATGTGATGAATGGGGCTATGTACCCTTTGAGAAAGAGGGGGCACAGCTGCTTTTTCAGGTCATATCAGAATGCTATGAAAAAAGGAGCGTGATAATTACAACAAACCTTGAATTTAGTAAATGGAACGGCATTTTCTATGATGAAAAACTAACAAGTGCGATTATTGACAGGTTAGTACACCATAGTCACTTGCTAGTTTTTCAAGGTCAAAGTTATAGATTAACCCACTCAACCATGAATTCCCAATAATGGGATAGGGGTGCTCGGAAAATTAAGTTCCGGAATGTACGAATTTATACTTGCCAAAAACATTCAAAGCTTCCACTTATCCAATTTATCTAATGTTTGACCTGAATCAAAGAGGTACCAGGTCTCTTTCCATGCTGCATAAAATGAAAAATTACAAAGCAGCTCTATTTGTTTTTCTGTCACAGGCGACTCAGGGGAAAAATTCCATAAGTTTCTTTTTACTTACTAACTGTTAAAAATTTTATCAGAAAATGAAGGATTTACTAATGAAATATAGAATACCTTCTCACAATAACTTATATCTCTATAAATATATTAATTGGGTTTATGTTAAGGAGGAGTACATGTTAAATCTAAAAGAAAAATCATTGGATTGGGCGATTAAGAGTATAATAAAGAACGGAGATTCTTATATATTCCCTAATGCTTTTGAATTTGATGCTATAAATGAGAATTGGGTAGAAGTAAAAGAATACCTCTTAAACCTAGATGTATTAAGCAATGGGTTAAGAGATTATAGAACAGCAATAACACCTAAAAGTATGTTAGGATTTAGGATTTCAACACAGTTAGATCCCCTTGATTCTATTATTAATAACGCAATTATATATGAAATACATGACCTTATTGAAAATACTAGATTGCCTGCTTTTTTGAATACTATCTTCTCATT
>JAAZCB010001346.1 GCA_012513545.1 Clostridiaceae bacterium | reverse complement strand
TTTTGCCGGCAAGAAATACGAAGCAGCAGGTAACGGTGCCAAGGCTCACCATTTCTACTAAAGGGTTGATCTCCATGATACTCATTCGCAGTACTTCATCCCATTAAATAACAAATTCTATTCTAATCTTATTATTTCATACATATTTCCTTAATTTTGAAGGAATTTCTTTTTATAAATAGAATTTCTTTATAATGGCAAGAATGGTAAATATCAAATAAAACTTAAATGTTTCAGATATTTATTATTCTTTACCATAAAAACTCTGTAATTATCAGAAGGGGGAGTTTTTTGTATATGAGAGGAAATACAGCAAAATCAACTTTCAATTGTATAACGATAATGTTTATAATTATGGCATTTATTATTAGCTTAGGTTTTCTTTCCGGGTGTAGTAATAGTTTGGAAAATAATGACTCAAGCACTGTAATTAATGATGATTTAGACTGGAACTATGAAGATCTTGATGTTTCAACTAATGGCAATATCCAAATAGCAGCCAAATTAGTGAAATCCGATGATTTACAAGATGTTTTTCCAGTAGAACCAGCAGTTGTCGTTAAAACACCTTGGAATTATTACGGGAAAGTCCTTGAGCTCTCCGGCACTATCGAATTAATTGAAGATTATCCCCCAGGAGGCGATATTTCTCAAGTATTTGGTGGTGGGAGTGTATCGGAAGTCGTATTTATGACAGAGGATGGAACTATAGCCGATTTTTTTATGATTGGTTCGAGTGGAAATTTGAATGTTGGTGACATGGTGACTTTAAGAGGCTATCCCGTTGGCCGCAATGAGGTGGAAAATAAGTTGGGTGGATCCTTTACCCATCTAATCTTAGTGGGTAAAATAAGCACGGATATTGAAGCATTGAATGTTAAGGAAGAGGAAGAGTTAGAACCGCAGACTGTAGGTTGGTATACGGCGGAAGAAGCAATAAGTTTAGTTGATGAGTATCTTAATGAATATGGTTCTGTTATGGGCTATGATTATTACTATTATGTAACTAGTGAATCCGAAGGTGACTATATCGTGGGTTGCTATCTTAATACAGATGGTGAATACTTTTATGGTTTAACGGAGGAATATTCGGTTAATAAATCTACAGGGGAAATTAAGTATATTGAATATTAGTAACCAATGACCAGCCTTTAGAATATAGCATATATTTTTCATACTGATAAATACAACCGCATCAAATAAAACTCTGTAATTATCTGAAAGGGGAGTGCTTCTGTATATGAGAGCAAAATCCACTTTAAGTTGTATAACTATAATGTTTGTAATTTTTGCATTGATAATTAGCTTAGTTCTTCTTTCCGGGTGTAATAACACTATTAGTAAGGGAGCTTCAAATGAGATAAAACGGTTTAAAATAATTGAAGTTAAAGATATGGATATTAAAATCGGATTTATTGATGAAGACGGTGCTGTCATAATAAACCCACAATTTGAAAATGCAATGGAATATAGTGAAGGTTTATGTCCAGTACAAGTAGGAGGCAAGTGGGGGTTCATAGATTACTCTGGTGCTTTTATAATTAATCCTCAATATGACAAAGCTTACGAATTTTCCGATGGATTGGCTTTAATCGAGAAAGATGATAAGTATGGTTATGTAGATAAGACTGGGAAAGTAATAATTAATCCACAATTTGAAAATGCAAATTCTTTTTCCGAAGGTCTTGCAAAGGTAACTATTGGTGTTAAAGATGGTTACATTGATAATAAAGGCACCATAGTGATTAATCCAATATATGATAATGCTGGTGATTTTTCCGAAGGTCTTGCCTGGGTTTCACAAGGTTCCCGGATTGGCTTTATTGATTCTAAAGGTAAATACATGATTAATCCTCAATTTTATTATGCTGGCGATTTTTCGGGAGGAATGGCACCGGTGCAAACAGATGATACTTCTGATTATGGATTTATTGATAAATCTGGCAGCTTCATAATTAATCCTCAGTTTGCAAAAGTTGATTCATTTAGCGATGGATTAGCCCGTATTCAAGTTGGAGACAAATGGGGATATATTGATAAGGATGGTAAGATTGTGGTGAATCCGCAATTCGATGATGCTTGCTCCTTTTCTGAAGGATTAGCCAGAGTACAAAGCGGTACCAAATGGGGCTTTATTGATAAAACAGGTAGATTTATAATTGATCCGCAATTTGATGACGGAGGAGATTTTATTAACGGGTTAGCATTTGTTTATATAGATAATCCTGCAAATCAATCAATGACATATGCTTATAATGACAAGCTAGGAAAAATTATATGGTCTGCAAATGTAACATACACCGATATTGAAGCATTAAGTTTAATAGAAGATGACGAGGTAGAGTTTGAAGAAGATCCTTCTAATGACACTGAATATAATTGGACTATGAATGATTTTCAATGGTATGGCGTAGGCATAGGTATGACTCAAAATGATGTACTTGAAATCGTTGGCAAACCATTAAACGAAATCGATGGTAGTGATTATGGTGAAATAAGATGGGAGTACTCTGGGGCCGCAATTATTTTCGGCTTTCTTAATA
>JAAZCB010001345.1 GCA_012513545.1 Clostridiaceae bacterium | reverse complement strand
TGTAAATTCTTGAAGTCACAATACCATCTTCTATTTTTAATTCAGTGATATTGCTAAATCCAGTCCATGAAATAAATGTTGTCTGATATGTATAGGAGTTCCCGTTAATCAGTTTGAGCTCGCGCCATTTCGACAGGCTCTCATTATATGATATCCCACTGTCTCCCTTTAAGGTTGTCAGTACTGAATTCTTATCATTATTTTTCTCACATGAAATTAATAACACCATGAGAATTACAAAAAACGGTCTGCTTGTTTTCATATCTTTTTTTTATTTAACACTAAGATGCCCATTTGACGATTTGGTTGCGTTGCCTGCTGCTAACAAAGTTTATTCTATTCTTTCATATCCTTTCCAAAAATCGCCTGTCTGAATATTCAGTTCGTCTCCATCAAACCGATAGTAGGTATCATACCCATTTTCAAATCCAATCTCATATACAAGAGCCGGTCCATTCATAAAAGAATCAATAATAAAATATTCGAAATCATGGCTAATGGTATCATTTTGTTTTTCGATGTATCTCATATTATAAGTGAACTCAATCTGCTCATAATTGAAAGGGCCTGGATACCAACATCCTCCGGTAAAGCCTCCACAACTCCATATCCAATTCCACTTGCCGATCAATTTCTTATGAAAATCGTCCCTGACCACTTTAATTACTATTAAAACTGTATCAATTTCTGTTGAGGGGCCCGCACCATCTGAGCCTCTTGAAGTCTCAGCTGCCATTGTATCTATTCCTAAAAAGGCTTCTTGAGGTATATACCTTAAAATTCTCTCTTCCCACTGATCGTTTAATATATCACAATATTCGGAATGTTTTGGATGTGAAATAATTTCAATTCCTTCTTCATCCCCAAAGTATCCAAAACTAATATTCAAAGTATCGGATGAAAATATGGTTGTATCGATAAATGCATTGAAATTATCATGTTTTAAGTTGTCTTTCTCACATGCTGTTAAGAAAATGACAAGTATAAAGGGAGTAAGAAAAAATAATCTCATGCTAAACTATTTATGGATTTGTCATCCATAGATGATTTATAACTAAATAAGGTTGCGTTGCGCTTGCATACAACGTATTGCGATATTGCCAGTAAGGGATTGCGGGCGAATAACCTATCATCTTTCATGAATATTTGAAGCGGGCTATAAACCCTGCCTGCCGGCAGGCAGGCTTCGCATACCACTGAACCGAGGACGAAGGACGAGCTCGCCGAAAACAAACCCTTATTGGTGTTATGCCGTCGTACATTATTTAATTACTGATAATTTAAAATATGCAATAAGGTCTTTAAGTTGAGAAGATTGGGAAGACAATTCTTCAGCACTTGCGGCCAGTTCTTCTGAAGAAGATGCATTCTGAACAGTTATCTTATTTAATTCCTGAATAGCACTGTTAATCTGAACAGATCCACTATGCTGTTCTAAGCTGGCAGCTGTAATTTCCTGAATCAGTTTATTTGTTTTTTCAATTTCTGTAATTAGTTTGGTCATAAGTTCGTTAGTGCTCTCGGTAGACTGAACACTTTTTTCAGAAAGATTAATTATCTGATCAGCCGCAAATTTACTTCTTTCAGCCAGTTTTCTTACTTCTGAGGCTACCACAGCAAAACCTTTGCCATATTCGCCAGCTCTTGCCGCTTCAACTGCAGCATTGAGAGCAAGTATATTAGTTTGAAATGCGATATCATTGATAATATTTATTTTTTCTGCAATTTCATGCACTGATTGAAGACTTTCACTTGATGCAGTTTGCAAGTGTTCGAGGCTCTTAAACACGAAGTCTGCTAATCTTTTGGTTTCTTGTGAATTGTTGGTGTTATTCTCAATATTTGCAGTAATCTGTTCCATGGTTGACGAAACTTCTTCAACGGCTGAAGCTTGCTCATTAGCACCCTTTGATATTTGCTGGGAGCTGGAACTTAACTGAATACTGGCTACGGCTACTTGATTTGCATTATTTTGAATATTTGTAATGATGTTTATTAAAGACCTTGTTAACTGTATCAAAGATGTATTTAAAATGCCCAATTCATTTTGTGATTTGTATTCTTCAATCTCAAATTCCAGTTCACCTTCAGACAACCTTTTTAATCCATTTATTGCTTTAAGCAAAGGTATCTGCAAAATTCCTTTGATGTAAATAAAAACAGCACTTCCAACTATTACTAATAAGGGCAATCCCCAAAGAAAAACTTTTGGATTAATATGACCAGCCAGATAATATATAAAACCAACCAGAAGAGCCAGTATAGTTGTCCACATGGAAACAGTAAACATGATAGATTTTTTAAATAGTAATCTTAAAATTACTATTGCTATTGGAATAGATACACCTATCATAACCAAAGCAATCAATAATTTGCTCATTTTATTAATTTTTTAAAGCTTCTTAATTAATAGTAATTTACTAATATTCTTTTACAAATAAAAATTAGTTTTAATGCAATGTTCTGCTTATAAAATATTAAATTCAAATGAAAATTTAGGTTGAATGTGATGTCATTATTGTATACGGTACAACTCCTTATATATACACATCCTTGGCCGTTTTTAAGCGTTTGTAAGTATTGGCAAACGGATGGAAGATATGTACTTTAAAAACCCGGGGCTTTTTTATCTGTCCTGCCGGACGATTTCATAAGCATTTTGTTTTGCAACTTTTAAGTCAATACTTATTTACAAATTCTATTACCTTATTCGCAAATTCAACAGGTTGTTCGTAATTAGGCGAATGTGCCGATATTTCAAAAATGTGCAGATGTTTTTCAGTATTTGATGTGCCTAACTTATTGTATGTGTCATAAGCAATGGAAACAGGAAAAACCCTGTCATGTTCTCCCCAGCAGATAAGCGCTGGAATTGTGATTTTATTTATTTGATTTTGCAGATCCAATCCTTTATTTAAAAATGAAAATTTGTAGGGGACAAATAAATAAGCTGTAGAAACCGGAGAAAAGAAAAGCAGGTCAGTAAAAGGAATCTGAAGTGAATCACTTTGGGGATTGAAGTCGTAACCATTTGCTTTTCCAACAAATGTATAGTGTGCATTGTCATTAATTCCAACAATATCATGCTTGCTATACCAGTCTAATGCAAACTGCCAGTAATCTTTCTCCTCATTTGTTTGTATTTTATTTTCTGCAAAAGCCATCATGGAATCGCGCGATATAGCATTTGCGGATGTCCAGCTATGTCCGCCATCAATCTCTATCCATCCTGAAATTTTGTTTTGATGCTCCAGCAAATAGTTTGTTCCAAGTGCTCCACCCCACGAATGACCCATTAAAAAAAGTTTAGGGTTACTGTATTTGTAATTGATGAGTGTTACTAATTTATCAAGGTCGTCTGTAAAAAGTTCCAGGGTTGCATCAGACATTGATGGATTGCCCTGGCTCATGCCGCACATCCGCTGGTCCCAGTAAACTATTGCAAAATGCTCTTCAATTTTTTTATGAGAGGGAAAAATGGTATAATATTGTGAAGAGCCGCCTTCAGGACCTCCGTGCAACATGATAATAAATTTTCCCGGGTCAGTGTCCCCTTTAACCCAGACAGGCATTTTGGCTCCGGCATTGTTTAAATAAAAAAAATCACCATCAATTTGAAATTCGTCTTTAATGCAAGCCGTCAATAACAGAACAGGAATGATCCAGAGGTAATTGATTCTACTTCTCATTCTTTTTGCTTAGTTTAAATATTAAGCCTGTATTCAATGCGAAATGTGTTAAATAATACCCGTTAAATGGTGCTTTCCAGAAAAGTTCCGGCCGAAGATAACAGATCATGTTAACCGTAGTTTTTTTTGAAAAATCATATCCGGTACCCAATGCCAGAGATGGCATTATCATAGGGCTTCCGCTATCAGGAGTTTTAACAACAGCACCATTAGGCTGAACCTCATAATTATCTCCCCCATGGGTAAAATGATGCAAATATCCTAAGCCGGTAAATTCATCAATAAAAACACCACTGCCAAACGTAACTCTTTGTCCCCATTTTCCTCTGACAAAAAGTGAGGTATTGTTTCGTATATGAACGTATCCTCCCATATCGGCAGCAAGGATCATTTGATATTTACCTGATTGAAACGGATAGTGTTCCATGCCCATAATAAGTCCTGTATGAGTTATTGTTTCTCCAAAGTAACCAAGTGTAAATTTTGTTTTTGGTAGATTATCCCCTTGCCCGTAAGTATTCACTAAGGAGAATACGAAAACTATATAAATTAAAAATGAGTGTTTCATCCTTTAAGTACACCCATCGTCCCTCATTTGTTCAACCTCCGGTATACAAAAAATGTTTTACAGTCAATAAGTTAGCTGTCCTGAAGGCGCTTGAAAGATTGTGTAAAAGGATGGAAGTGTGTACTTTATTCTTGTCGTTTAAGTTTATATTTATCCACATATGTATCAGAAGTAGCTGAACGACAATCTCTCTCGAATTCAATAGTATTTCCTTCAATCGTTAACTTATATTTTCCTGACAGAATTAAGGTCCAGTCGAATTCAGCTGTCCATGCGCACAGGTTTTCAAAAATGATTGTATCACCAATGATTGAGTATGTCCCATTGCAAAGTGCAGGATATTTAATTTTGTTACTGGACCCTGACCAATTACCTGAAGAAAAAGTCATAGTAATTTTTGCAGTATCATTGGGAGACCAGACAAGTTCCCTCAGGAATGTGCCAACATAAGTTCCATCCTGAAGTCTGGAAGAATTATTCTCTTCTTTATCACAGCCTAATAAACCTGTCAGACAGTATACAAATAACAAATACTTTTTCATAGTCTGTTTTTCTTCAAGATGAGGAAATCATATTTTAGTTGCCTGGTCAGTCAACATTTTTATTATACTAAGTCATTAATTTCCAATGATGCACCATTTTTTTAAATGCCCGGTAACGTTTTGCCAATATGAGTAGGCTGGGATTTTAAAGCCACTTACTTGTCAGTCCATTAATATTTTGATTATATGTAATTACTTTTCGCAAACCATTGAACCCCCGGCATACTTATATTGACTGTTGGCATTAGTTTTTCTTTTAAAATGTAAAATTCCCACATGTTTTGTATGAATTCTG
>JAAZCB010001344.1 GCA_012513545.1 Clostridiaceae bacterium | reverse complement strand
GTTACCCGGCACTTTGTGCCACTCGCCTGGCTTACCATTTTTAGGTAAATCATATTTGAATTTACCGTTTAACGACGTACCATCAACTTTAAGCAATTTGTAACCAATTACTTTTTGCATTTTTTACTCGCTACTTCCAAGTACTAGTACTTTCAATTTTTTTCCAATTTTCAATCGATATGGGTTTACCTGCGTGCGGAAGATACCACCACTTAATATTCATATCACCTATATATGTGTTATATATATATAACGAATGCTGATAAGCATTAACATTACGATCCCAAAGCGGTGCGTCTCCGTGCCACTGATTGTCTTTTTCCCATGTTATCACATTATGCGCTGCTGTTATTGGTTGATATGGTAGCCATATTGCAGGTAATTTTTTTTCGCTGGTTCTAAATCTAACTGGTGAAAGATTAAACTCATTTCCTGTTATAACGGTTCTATTCTGCGGTGCATCTAAATTTTGATACGTGAACTTTATAGGATGCCCAGATTTTATAGTTTTATTTCCCATAAAAAATAACTGATCGCCTTTAACATATACGCAATGAGCATAGAAATTATTCAAACAGCAGCGGTCGAATGTACAATCCATTACTGTCAAAATTGGTGATATTCCACCGATTGGTTGACTGCACCAACAATCATAGGATATAGTAATTGGTTCAGCTGTAAAAAATGGATGCTCTTTATCACCTATGTTCCTGAACGTTACATTTACAATTTTAGAACTTCCTACGCCTCCTCCAAATCCTGACGGCGAATCTCCAACGTACAGTTTGATTGCGGACCCGCCACCGTCAAAGCCTTGAATAGTTACGTTTCGTATCGTAAATTTTTTAGTAGCTAATATGTCAATTCCGTTTGTGACGTTTAAACTTGTGGTCATTCCATGTTGAAAGTCTTGTGCGGTCATATCTATTGTTTTATTATTTCCTTCAATAGATACGGTTTTACCGTATAATCTAGGTCCAACTACTCGCTTATTAAATACAATATTGTCTGTTAATTGAATTTTCCAATCAAGCTCTTTCAATTGTCGTGTCAATATTGAAAATGCCAACAAGTCGTCAAAAGATGAAATTTCTATATCAGGTCTTTTCCATCCAAGATTATTTTTGACTATTACAAAATCAAAAATATTAACTATTCCATCTTTATTTACGTCATATTTTAAATCATTAAAATTGATGGCTTTTCTTACAGCATCAATGTCATCCTCAGTTATTTTTCCGTCATTATTTACATCAGCAACATTTTGGTATATTGCCGGATTGTATTTTTGCGCTAATACTGTATTTCCTGCAATAAGCACTACTGAACCTATAATCAACTTATACACTGTTAATCCCTCCAATTTATGTCGTCATCGTCAAATTCATCGTACTTTTTAATTTCTTCCTCGGGCTCTTCTTTACTAGGAAACTCTTTATTTTCCCTAGGTTTACGTAGTGCCGCTCCTGGCGATTCATCTCCGCCGTCTTCATCGTCTATTACGCCAGCGTACTCTATACTGGCATTTTCGTCAAAATCTGTGTCGGGCCGTATAGCTTCTAGTATTTTATCTATTTCGCCGTCTATCTCCGGACTCCACTCACTAAAGTCTTTTACTTCATATGGATTTTCAGGATAGTCGTCAAATGGAATGTTGTAATCATCTATATTAAATTGAATCTGCGAAAACACAGGTCCAATTCCAGTTTCTTCTTGTTCTTTATTTTCTTCACTCATTTTTTTCCTTTTAACTTGTGTTTTTTATTGCTGTTTGCAAAACCACGCTACCTATTGCCGTAAACAATAAACCAAGGCAATCTGCTGAAATATTTTCACTGCTATGATTTATTTTTAATTTGGCAGTTCCCAATCCTACAAGCGGAATGCCTGGATAATCTGTTATTATTACACTCGGTACACCAATTAATTTTAATTCTGTTGCGATGTTTATTGCATTTTGATCTTTTACATCTGCGCTAACTATTATTGCGCAGTCTGAATCTATATTTATGTCAGATAAGTTTACCGCGGCGGTTTTACCGCTTATTTCTATAACTCGACAAATAGAAATAGGATAGTTGCTCAAAGTGTACGCAATATGCCTGCACGCATTTGAGCTGTACAGGCGTATTACGCCATTTTTATTCGCCGTAGATCTTATTATTCTGCATGCTCTATCGAGTTCTTTCATGAAAACTTCGTTTTC
>JAAZCB010001343.1 GCA_012513545.1 Clostridiaceae bacterium | reverse complement strand
TTTTCCCCAGGGATTATGAGGACAGAAGCTGTCTTAAGGAAATTTCCATGCTTGAAGACGGACAGGTTAATACCTTTGAAGGTTTGATAACGTCAAAAGTATCAGAAAAAAGGATACGGAGAGGATTAACCATATACAACGTACAGATAGAGGATGAAACTGGCAGGATTATTGGGGTCTGGTATAATCAGCCGTATATAAAAAAAGTGTTTCAAATTGGTGACAGGTATGTTTTTCATGGGAAAATCCATAAAAAGTATAGAAATTTTGAAGTCCAGAACCCTGTTTATGAGAAGCTTGTAAATGACAAAATGAGAAGTACAATGAGGATAATACCAGTCTATCCTTCAACAGCAAATTTATCACAGAGTGTTATCAGGTCTGTAATGTCAAATGCACTTGAAATACTTAAGGGAGGTTTTGAAGAAATACTTCCCGCCTGGATTGAAATGAAGTATGGTTTGTGCGACATAAATTTCGCTATGGAAAATATCCACTTTCCAGGAAGTAATGAAGATTTTGATAAAGCCAGATACAGATTGGTTTTTGATGAATTGTTTTGTCTTCAACTGGGGATGTTAAGTATAAAAAACAGCATTTTGGAAGGTAAGGACGGTATCAGGTTTCTGGCTGTTTCTGAAGAAATGAGGAATTTTATCAATAGTCTCGGGTTTAAACTTACTAATGCACAGAAAAAAGTACTTGCAGAGATCGAAAAAGATATGGAAGATTCAAGAGTAATGAACCGTTTGGTGCAGGGAGATGTAGGCTCGGGGAAAACTGTAATAGCTGCAGCAGCTTTATTTAAAGCTGTTAAGTCTGGGTATCAGGGAGCCCTTATGGCACCTACTGAAATTCTTGCCAGACAGCATTTTTCTTCACTCAAAGCCCTTATGGATAAAGTAGGGATAACTATTGTCCTTCTTACAGGCAGTCAGACTAAGGCTCAAAAAACGGAAGTAATTGACGGGATAAGGACAGGGAAGGCGCAAATTGTAATTGGAACTCATGCAATTATTGAGGATAATATTGAATTTTTTCGATTAGGCTTGGTGGTAACTGATGAGCAGCATAGATTTGGTGTCAGGCAAAGGGCTAAGCTGTCAAATAAAGGCAATAATCCTGATGTCATAGTCATGACTGCCACACCTATTCCGAGGACACTTTCTCTTATAATTTATGGTGATATGGACATATCGGTTATTGATGAGCTTCCACCAGGAAGAAAGCCGGTTGAGACTTATGTTGTTGATGAGTCAATGAGAGAAAGAATTAATGAGTTTATAAGAAAGAAGATATATGAAGGGCGTCAGGCTTATATTGTATGTCCTCTGGTTGAAGAGTCTGATGCAGTGAATGCAAAATCTGCGCAGGAACTGGCTGAGAAAATCGCACGTGATGATTTTAAGGATTTGCAGGTTGGACTTATTCATGGAAAGATGGCTTCAAAGGATAAGGAGGATATAATGAAGAGGTTTTTAGATGGGGAAATCAATATCCTTGTTTCCACGACAGTTATTGAAGTCGGAGTTAATGTTCCGAATTCTACAATAATGGTTGTTGAAAATGCCGAGAGATTCGGACTTGCACAACTTCACCAGCTGCGAGGGCGTGTAGGAAGAGGTGAACATCAGTCGTATTGTATATTGTACAATCAGGGCAAGAATAAGGTGGCTGCTGAAAGAATGAAGGTCCTAAAGAAAACCTTCGATGGTTTTTTGATTTCTGAAAAGGATCTTGAACTTAGAGGCCCTGGTGAGTTTTTCGGGACCAGACAGCATGGAATTCCTGAGCTTAAAATAGCAAATCTGTATAGGGATATGGATATATTAAAAAAAGCTCAGGAGGCAGCTTCGGAGATACTAATAAAGGATGGGAGTCTTATAGAGGAAGAAAATTTAAAGCTTAAAATAAAAATAACAAATGATTTTAAGGAAAAGCTCGAAGAGTTGAGTATGAATTAATATTTTTAATTTGTAGTGGAAATGGACTACTACTTGAAAACTGAATTGGGTTGACATTTATATATAATATTATAAAATATGATTATAATAATGCTACAAAAACTTACAAATAATATACATATCTGGGAGTATTTGAAGGAAGATATGTGTTTAATTGAATAGATATTATTGAATTATGTTTTTTGTACGGAGGAAAGTGTTATTTTAAGAGTAATTTCAGGAATAGCAAAGGGGCATAAGCTCAAAACTTTAAAAGGGAATAATACAAGGCCTACTTCAGACAAGGTAAAAGGGTCGCTTTTTAACATATTGGCAGGAGCTATGGAAGGCGCTGATGTTCTGGATCTGTTTGCAGGGACAGGAAACCTTGGTATAGAAGCATTAAGCAGAGGTGCAAATTCTGCAACGTTTATTGATAAAAGCTCAGACTGTGCAGCAATAATAAGAGAAAACCTTATTCACACAAAGCTTGTTGACCTGGCAACAGTGTTAACAGGAGATATATTTAGAATGATGAGTAAG
>JAAZCB010001342.1 GCA_012513545.1 Clostridiaceae bacterium | reverse complement strand
CCGGAATCATGTATTCAGGGAGGTCTTTTGACAAAAACGCTTTAAGCTCCTGTACAGAATACTCCTCTTCCGATACATAATAGGCACAAAGGTATTTTTCTTCCTGGCTTTTGTCATAAACCAAAAGGACAGCTTCACTGATTCCAGGATGATCCGTCAGCTTATTCTCAATTTCCCCAAGCTCTATCCTGTAACCCCTGATTTTCACCTGAAAATCGATTCTTCCCAAAAACTCAATATTTCCGTCTGGAAGCCATCTTGCCAGGTCGCCTGACCTGTACATTTTTTCCCCTGGTATAAACGGGTTTGCAACAAATTTTTCATCAGTCAGCTCTTCCCGGAAAAGATAACCTCTTGCCACGCCAGGACCGGATATGCAAAGTTCTCCCGGCACCCCGACAGGCAGGAGACCACCCTTATCATCTAATATATAAACTTTGTAGTTTGATACAGGTTTACCTATGGGAACATTTCCATCGCACTGCCCGTCATACCTGTAATATGTGGCACAAACCGTAGTCTCGGTAGGTCCGTATGTATTGTAAACAGCTGCATAACCTGACAGGTTGCTTATATATTCTTTTTTCAGTACGTCTCCGCCGCTTATAAAGGTATGTATGCTTTTTAACGGACTCCTTTTGTTAAGCTCGTTTAAAAGAAGCGGTGAGCAGCTTATCAGAGTCACCTTGTTTTCATTTATTACCCTTGAAAGGATTTCAGTGTCAATAATTTCGTCCCTGGTTGGAATAACAAGGGTTCCTCCCACAGACATAACAGGGTAGACCTCTTCTACGAAGGCATCAAAACAAAAGGATGCCTGTTGAAGGACAACATCACTTTCCCCTAATTTGAATTCCTCGAGGAATGCATTTATATACGCCCACATATTGCGGTTTTCAATCATTACACCTTTTGGTTTTCCTGTTGAACCTGAAGTGTAAATAATATAGGCTAATTTATCCGGCTCTGCCTTGTTTTCAACATAAGAAGGAGAGTTCGAATATATTTCTTCCTCATCAAGGCAGATTATACGTCCGTCAAATTCCACACTTTCTGCCAAATGCTTCTTGGTAAGGAGTATTCCAGCCTTACTGTCTTTTAGCATATAATTGATTCTGTCTTTAGGATAGTCGACGTCAATCGGCAGGTATGCACCCCCGGATTTTAAAACTCCGAAAAGTCCGATAATCATCTCCACTGAACGCTCAACCATAATTGCAACTATCGGGTCTTTATCAAATCCTGACAAATCCAGTCCGGCTGCTACTGCATTAACACGCTTGGAAAGCTCGCTGTAGCTCATTTTTGTGTCACCGCATATCAGTGCTGTTTTCCCGGGTAATTTTTTTACCTGCTCCTCAAATTTATCAATAAAGCTGATCTCTCTATTGTAAGGTTTATCCGTGTTGTTAAAGTTAAAAATAAGCTCCTTCATTTGCGCATCAGTAAGAATACTGATGTCTTTTAGCCTGATGTCAGGGTTTTCAACTATTTCCTCGACTGCCTTCAGGTAATGTGAAGCCAGTCTTTCAATGGTGTCATGCCTGAACAGACTTTCACAGTACTCTATTGAAAACTTTATGTCCTTCGGGTCTTCATAAACATCGAGCGAAAAATCAAATTTGGAAATCCTGTTTTCCATGGGATATGGGAAAAGCTTCACGTCACCAAGGCTTATTTGAGGTACATCCACATCATTTATATTAAACATTGTATCAAAAAGGGGATTTCTTCCTGTATCCCTCTTGATATTAAGCCTGTCTACAAGCTCCTCAAACTGGTAATCCTGATTCTCCATAGCCTGTACAGTATTACCGGCAACTTTTTTAAGGAAGTCTTTAAAGGTTCTTTCCTTTTCCGGGTAATTTCTAAGTACTATGGTATTTACGAACATTCCCAGCATATTCTGCAATTCAATATGGTTTCTTCCTGCTACAGGCGAACCCACAACAATATCTTCCTGTCCGGTATATTTAAACAGTAGCACATTATAAGCAGCAAGCAGCACATTGTAAAGAGTAGTCCCGCTACTTCCGACAAGACTGTAAATACCCCTCGTAAGCTCCTCCCCTGCATTAAAGTACACTGTTCTTCCATTAAAGCTCTGTACAGCCGGTCTTGGAAAGTCCGTAGGCATGTTGAGTACAGGGATGTCATCTTTGAAGATACCTGTCCAATACTCCTCATGCTTTTTCATCTTGCCGCTTTTTAGCAATTCGTTCTGCCAGTTTGCATAATCCTTGTATTGTATCCGTAACGGAGCCGGTTCCCGACCTTCGTAAATCCTGGACATCTCATCAACCAGAATGGTTATTGACATACCATCCGATATAATGTGATGCATATCAAAGAAAAGCAGATATTTGTTTTCTGAGGTTTTAACAAGTTCGACTCTTAAAAGAGGTGCCTCAGACAAGTCAAAAGGCCT
>JAAZCB010001341.1 GCA_012513545.1 Clostridiaceae bacterium | reverse complement strand
GTAAGCGTCAAATACAACCCATCTACAACTATTGTTACTTCTGATATAAACTCTTATCATTAAGCCTGCATGATTGTGGCAATGATTGCGACCAAGGCATCAACGAATCAAGCACATTCAGATCATTGACATCTACATTTGGAAGTGTTTTGAGCAAATAAGTCATATAATCAAATGGCTTAAGGCTATTTGCCTTAGAAGTTTCTATAATACTGTAAATCATAGCACTTGCTGTAGCCCCATTAGGAGTGTTGCAAAACAAGAAATTCTTACGTGATATTACAAAACCTTTTATACTACGTTCCGAAATATTATTATCGCAATATAACCTGCCATCAAGCAGATAATTATTGAGCTTGTCCCATTGATTCAAGCAGTATGTAACTGCTTTACCGGTAGTACTCTTAGGGGTAATCCGAGGCCTTTGCTGTTTCAGCCATTTATAAAACTCATCCAATATAGGCTTACTTTTCAAAAGTCTGCCTTCATATCTTTCTTCAGGGGTCGCATCTTCGAACTCGTGCTCAACACTATAAAGCCTGTTGCAAAAAGCCAAGCCATCCTTGGCAGCACAGGGCTTATCTCTGACCTCTTTTGGCAACGACTTTAAAGCCTCGTCCCATTTTCTGCGAGCATGGGCAAGACAGGCTACGTTTATTATTTCTGGCAGCCCTTCATATGATTGATAACCATCAGTACAAAGATAGCCTTTAAAGCCCTGCAGAAATTTTTGAGGGTGTTTTCGTGCTCGGGTTGTCTGGTATTCAAATAATGCTATCGGATGGCCTTCCCTCCCGGTGCGGTATAGCCACATAAATGACTCTGAATTTGCAGCTCTCCCGGGTTCATGCAAAACTTGCAGCCCGGTTTCATCTGCATGTATTATGTCTTGCTGTAATAATAATTGATGCATTCGCTCGAAAATTATTGAAAGCCATCTATTTGAAGCTAAGATTAACCAGTTTGCCATTGTTTGACGTGAAATTTCAATATCAAGCTGCTTCCAGTAGGTTTCCTGCCTGTATAATGTTACTCCAAACATATATTTTTGTGTCATTACATGCGCTATAGTTGCTGCTGAAGCTATGCTGCCCGGAAGTGTACGCTTTGGCATTGGAGCTGTTATAACTGGAGTGGTTATTTCATTCTTTTCACAGTCATCGCAAGAGTATACAGAACGCCTATGTTCTATTACTTTCACCTGTGGAGGAATTATTTCAAGCTCTCTTGTAATTTCCATACTCATTTCATGAAGCTTGTTACCACATATATCACAAATCTGCTCTTCCTCAGGGAGCTTGTGTTCTATTATTTCAACAGGAAGGTCTTTTAACATTTCCTCCCTATGACCTTTTTGCTTTTTCTTTCTCTTATATGTTATTTCTTCAACGGTAGGTTCAGGAACAACAGGTGTAACTGCGTCTAATAGTTCAGCTTCATTGAATAGAGTCTGTTGGTCCGGAATAGGAGTCTTTTCACTTGAACGACCATAAAGCTTTTGTTGTTGCAGACGATAATTTTCCTCAAACCAATAAAGCTTAGCAAGAAGCTCTGCTTTTTCACTTTCCAAAAGTGCAATTTTATCTTGTAATTCGGAATTTTCTATTAGAAGTTGTTCGGCTGAAACCGCTTGATTTATCTCATTTTTCATGTGTTTATTATATCAAACTTTTATCAAAAATACCATAGAAAAACAAAATATTTTTTACCTAAAACGCCTTATATTACTGCTTTTGAAGCCGCTCTTCGGTGCGCTTGTTTTTGTTCAATTGAAAGACCTGTCAACAACCAATAAAGTTCTCTGCTTCCCACCTGAATTGTATCCTCAGAGTTGTCGGCAGGCCATTTAAATGTTCCATTTTCAAGCCGGCGAAAGTAAAGCCAAAATCCATTGTGATCCCAATGTAATATTTTTATCATTGTCCTGTTTTTATTACAAAACACAAAAAGGCTTGATGAAAATGGATCAAGTGAAAAACATTGTTGAACTATTGCTGCTAATCCATCTATAGAGCGGCGCATATCAGTGCTTCCAGCTGCAAGGTAGACTTTTTCTGTTC
>JAAZCB010001340.1 GCA_012513545.1 Clostridiaceae bacterium | reverse complement strand
GAAAAGGTAGTTGCAGGATGTCCTGTTCCAATTATGATAGCAGGCGGACCTAAATGCGAGACTGATCTTGATACACTTAACATGGTTTATGGAGCGCTGCAGTGTGGAGCAAAAGGTATAGTTATGGGACGCAATGTTTGGCAAAGCCCGCATCCTGATGCGCTGCTGTCAGCAGTATATGGATTGATTCATGAAAACATCGGAGTTAATGAAGCTGTGGACTTGCTGGAGCATTACAGGAATAAGTAAATTACTTGGCAGGATAACCCTAAACTACTGCTGATGGATTAAATAGAGTGCTGATTAACAGAATTATATCTGCTTATTGCTAATATAAGCTTTGTTAATCAGCACTTTTTTGTAAGGTCCCTTTCACAGCCTTTTATTAACATGGTTTTACATAGAGATAGTAATAAAGCCTTTCAACCCTGTGCTTTTTGAGTTCATTTTCATCAAGTATGCCTTGCTTCTCAACTTCAAATAGTTTGTCATGGTCATAAGTTTCAAATATAAGGTCGTTTAATCCTTTTTCCTTTAAATATGGAACAATTGAATTTCGGTATATACTGCGGTCCTGACACTGAAGCAGTAAACGGTAGTCACCGATAACGGTTTCTTTGATGTTATCCTGTTTCATTTCTTCTTTGAATTCTCTCACAAGAAGATCTTCCTCTATTTCGAGTTCGCGAATTTGCTGTTTGACTTCATAAAGCCTTTGAACTTTTAATATATTCATTTTACATTCTCCCAAACTATTGATATACTTTCAGTATATTCAATACAACTTGGCAATGTTACTAAAAAAGAGGTGTGTTATGAACGATTTATTGCTTAAATATATTGTTTATTTTTTTCTTGATTCGGCTACTTTATATTATTTCCCTTTGTTTTGCAGCCTGCTTTTTGATACTAAAAAGCACAACTTACTATCTCTAATCAAGATGGCAATGTTCAGTGGGATTGTCTCGATATTTATAGAATATATTTTCGAACGATGGGGATTTGGGGATACTCCTTTTCATGAGATTATTACAATGATAATAATTGCCGTGTTTTACAAAGGATATCTGAAATTGGGATTCAAACAAATTACTATGGTGCTTGGAATATACTTTGTTTTATATATATTAATTGTACAAATGTTAGCTGTCGGGACAGCCAGTATTATATTTAAGGAACCTTTTTTGCAAGTATTTTCATACAAGAACAAAGTATCTTTTATAGCAATTGGGTTTATATATATTATCTATTTGTATGTGTCTTATACGTTAATTAGTCACAAAAACCTTGTGCAGAAGTTTCCAAATAAGGCAAGTACAGAAATGCTGATTAGAATAACGGTTTATTTGATTATAGGTTTTCTGGTTGTGGGACTGAATGTCATGAATTCGAATTACTGGCTGGAAAACAAGGAAAATATCAATTATTTGATCATTAATATTTTGTTTATAATATTGTTGGTCTACAGCTTCATAAGCTCCAGCAAAAGTATGATAAATTTCAGAAACCTTCTGGAAGAGTTAAGAGAAGCAAACACTATGCTTGAATCGACGCAGGAAAAGCTTATACAATTGGAGAGACTGGCAACATTGGGTAATATGATAGGTGGCATAGCGCATAACCTTAAGACTCCCATAATGGCAATATCGGGTGCCGTAAGTGCGGTTGGGGATTTGGTGGAAGAATACGATGATTCCATTGGAGATGAAAGTGTTACTTGCGAAGATCACCATGAAATTGCAAAGGATATAAAAAACTGGCTTGATCAAATAAAGCCTCAGCTTATATATATGTCTAATATTATTTCAGCTGTAAAAGGCCAGGTTACCAGCTTTTCAAACATTGATCAGACGCTCTTTTCTGTTGATGAGTTAATAAGTACAGTAAAGGTTCTTATAGATTATCCACTAAAAATAAACAATTGCATATTGAATATTGAAGCAGACAAGAACACAGGAGTTGTTAAAATCTTTGGAAATATGAACAGCCTGGTACAAATAATAAATAATTTGTTAGTAAATTCAATCCAATCATATGATAAAAGCAACACGTCCCGGAAGATTGACTTAAATGCAAATATAGAAGGAAATTGCCTGATTATTAAGGTAAAGGATTATGGAAAAGGAATTCCTGATGAAATCAGGGACAGAATTTTTAAGGAAATGGTTACTTCTAAAGGAATAAACGGTACGGGACTTGGTCTTTTCATATCTTACTCTTCAATAAAGGGGCAGTTTGGCGGGGATATGTGGTTTGACTCACAGGAAGGAATGGGAACAGCATTCTATATTTCAATACCTTTAAATAATTAGTGTTATTTCCAAACTTGCTTCTTGTCAGGGATATAAATTTTAAAACAATCACAAACAGGAAGAGCAAATTAATATAATATTGCATAAATGTTTTAATAGGTGTGAATATATGTGTATCAGTGAAAAAACTCAACATTGCCTGCTACTTTTAATTACCGCAGGGGTGTTTATTATCTTAAGTGCAGGCCTTGCAGAATCAGGTGGAAGCGATACGGAAACAACATTAATTACAACAGTGACTTAAGTATTATACATGGATTGATGTATCAGCAATTAGTGCCTTAAGGGGGAGCAGCAGGTGTTTTCGTCAGAACAATTAAATGCTATGGCAAAGACTATAATGGATCGCCTGGGACTTAGTAACAAAGAAAGCAATAATAATCATGGAACCTGTAAAGAAGGAAAGAAGAATGTTGTCTT
>JAAZCB010001339.1 GCA_012513545.1 Clostridiaceae bacterium | reverse complement strand
CCCTGAGCTTCCGTACGGATTAAAATTCAAGATAGCATACTGTTCACCCTGAAAGGTTCCATACTGCCAATCAAAGCCCATAGTTATTGATGTTCCAAGCTGTTGCCAATCCATGCTGTCATCTTTCCAGAAAAATTTTGCCTGCTTATTGTTGAAATTCATTTCTACCCTGAAGTAAAGAATATTGGATGTTATATTATCAACAGTTGCCTTTACACTCTCTTCTTCCGTCATAATGATACGTTTAGGGTCCTTTGTCACAGCAATATAGCCGCGCGGGTCCCCTAAAATTCCTAACCCGCAGATATCACCAGCTTGCATTTGGCTGCAATCAATTTTAATGGTACCTGTACTTATCGGGCCCTGTCCTTTTTGAGTCAAAGTGTCTCTGGCATTCCAAAAATCTTTTGCAGTTGTAGCATTCAGCCTTAAAGCAGAGCCCGTCAGGGACCATTTTGTATTGTCCGGATTATGATTCCACATCCACTGAAGTCCTAAAGTAGTATTGTCAAATTCATCTGAAGCTGCAGGTACCTTTATGGGTTTGTTCTGAATTGGTTTGGTATATATCGATTCAACCTGACCAGTAAATCCTGACCTTCCGAATTTCGGCCAGCCACTTTCCCATGTAACAGGGCAGATTCTGGTCATTCGGCCTACTGCACCGTCATCCTGATGAAGATAACCCCAGTAACTTCCATCCGGCAAGTCGACAATACCTCCCTGATGACCGCCTTTTCCAGCCGTGCAAAGGGTAGTAGTTTCACCATAAGGCCCCCAGATATTATTTGCACGTGAGCAGACTAATCTTTGTGCCGGTACTGCATTAAACAAATAATACATGCCGTTGGCTTTGATCAAATGTGCACCTTCGACATTGTTATAAGTCAGAATTGTCCGCTGTGACCCGGTTGTAGCACTTAAGCTCGAATTCAGCTGTATCATCTTGATGCTGTTTTCCCAGGCTCCGCCCCACGCCAGATAAGGAGTGCCATTATCCTCAATAAATAAACAAGGATCAAAATAACTCCCCCCCAACTGATAGGAGCTCCATGGACCAGCTACATCTTTGGCGTAGTAAATGCGGGTTTTTTCACCATTAGGAGTAACGGCTACATAAAAAGTACCGTCCTTATACGCTATGGAAGGTGCAAAACATCCCCCTCCGTATTTAACTCCGCCCTGCATATTATAAGCATTATTGCCGGTTAAGGTATCAATGCAATGTCCGACAATTTCCCAGTTAACCATATCTTCAGATCTGCAGATAACCAGACCCGGTACGTTAACAAAAGTAGAAGTAGCCAAATAGAAATAATCGCCAACTCTTATCATGCTAGGATCCGGATAGTCTGCATATAAAGGCGGGTTGGTAAACGTGCCGTCTCCATTGTCAGACTGCCGGGCATATATGAAAACACCTTGCGATAACAATAAACCTAGTACTACCAGAATCATAACGGCCTTTTTCAAACCAGAGCTGCCTTTTGACTTTCTTACATAAATCATACTTTAACCTCCCTTAATGTTGACCAGTAAATAAATGTACCTATGTGCTTCAAGTTCTTTAATGATTTTTTTCGCTGTTTTGTGCTGCATCACCTAATTAGTTCGAAAGTAAATTTCTTTTAAGTTAGGAATTACAGAACTATCAAGGAAGTTTTAAATTTTCTCCGTGAATAATAAGAAGTATTTATGTAAATTATCTGTTTAGTTAAATTTCTATTAAATAATTTGTATTTAAAATAACGTAATAATACCTAATATATATCTTCTCATCAAGGCATAGTCAGTTGAATCCACACTACCGCTTTTATTTACATCGGCATTCGTTAAAGCAGTTCCTTCAAGCTGATTTATACCAAGTATATGCCTTCTTAATAATGAGTAATCTGTTGAATTTACTTTTCCATCACCATTTAAGTCACCAAGAGTTCCAGAAGAAGTAGCTTTAGTGAACTTAAACCAATTTACATTAAACAGGTAATCGCTTCCACCGGTAAATATTAAGTAAAGGTCATGAGTGCCGCTTGCTGCGGTAACACTACACGTTACATTGGTATAGGTCTGCCAATCACCAGTTCCGCCAACCTCGCAAGTTCCTAATAATGGACCGGTTATACTGTCAAGCCTGATTTCCATACTACCTCCATCGGTGGCACTGGAACATCTTACTAGAAATTCAGCGGCACCACTCTCGAAATTTATGTTCTTGTAAACAGCATAATCCTCATTCTCGATATACCCGATATTCTCACCGCCTTCACTGCATGTTTCGGCTTGTATTCCCAATTGACTGTTAAAGTCTTCAGCCTCTATCTGTG
>JAAZCB010001338.1 GCA_012513545.1 Clostridiaceae bacterium | reverse complement strand
CTGTTCCTACCAAACACGTTGAAAGTAATAACGAAGAGTTAATCTCTATAGCACAGGAAATAACCAGGTTCGCCAAAAGCGACCGGGACAAAGCCAGATATATTTATGATTGGATTACAAAGAACATAGTATATGACTACAAGAAGTATATGCGCCAGCTTGAAAAAAACTATGATAATACTTATGGGGCTTATAATACATATAAAACCCGTACAGGCGTCTGTTATGATTACTCTACATTATTGGCCGCTTTAGGAAGATCTGTCGGTCTTCAGGTAAAAGTTATAAAAGGCAACTATGTCACAGCAAATAGTGAAGAATTGCATGCATGGAATGAAATATTTATTTCAGAGGAAAACAGATGGATTAACGTTGATTCCACATTTGGTTATTCTCTTGGTAAAAACTATTTTGATAATGCCGAGTTCTATGTTGACCACGTAAAAATTGAGGAATATTGAATGAATTAACTGTTATAGGTTTTGTAATCAACCGTAATGTGAGGTTTCATCAGAATTTGTTTACATATTGGTAATAAACACAATGAAAGCTGCTCTAATAGTTGAGCAGCTTTTTTTACACCATTCAATATACTCATTATTCTTTAATAATTACTTCATTACCTGACCTGTCCACCTTATACCCATGGGTCAATACTGCTTCTGCTATGTCCATAAATGCCCAGTGTTTTTCATCTACATCAGGGAAAATTTGACCTGCCCGATGCAATGGTCCCCTCTTTAGTGCTCTGTTAATCAAAGCAACACATTCTGCCCGCGTTATATTTGCATTTGGTCTGAAAGTCCCATCAGAGTAACCATTTATATATTTTAATCTAGACATCTCTTCAATATAATTTCCTGCCCAGTGATTTTGAGTATCTTTAAACTTATTCTCATTAATATTTGTTAAATTAGCACCAAGATACTTGAATACAACAGTAGTAAACTCTCCACGGGTGATGTTTTTGTCTGGCATAAATGTTCCGTCCTTATATCCGTTAAACAAGCCCCTGTATGAAACGTATTTAATTGCCCAGTTAGCCCAGTGATTCTCCTTCAAATCAGTAAAGCTATTATCTCCGATATTAGTACTGGTATTTGCCCCTAACAGATTAGCAAAAATCACTGCAGCTTCTGCCCTCGTTATATTTTTACCAGGCCTGAAAGTACCATCCGGATACCCCTGCATGTATGCCTTATGTTCACCTTCTCCGCTAGATGAAGGTATACTGGTACCATATAGCAATACAGTCTGAACAGGAGTTGATACGGGCACCGGTGTAGGTGTCTGTAAAACTGTATTTGCTACTGTCACACCTCCATCTATAACTCCATTAACTTTTATTGATTGCAGATGGAAATTAGCAAATGTTATGGAATCGCGTTTAATACTGATTAAACTATATCCAAGTGGAGCAGTATCACTTACCCTTATATTCACATATGCAAATACTCCATCATGAATTATTTGTTCCCGGTCTGTTCCTGTACCGTCAGAATATAATAATACAACCTTCTTATCTGCAGCTTTAATATTATGTGAAAAGTTGACAGTAGGATTTACAACTATTTCTCCTGGTGATATTGACTCAATTTGGACAATATTAGGATTATACTCGATATGAAAATCACAACTGTTTATTCCACCTGCAGGTACTCTGGTAAATCTTATCGGCAAAGTCAATACACTCCCTGCTTTTGCCTGAATATTGTCTATACTTATAGTAAAGCCGGTTATAACCGATGTTGGAGTAATTGTAGCCTGTATAGTAGGAGTAGGAGTAGGAGTTGGTGTCAAAGTTACAAGCGAAGTCCCTGTGGGCGTAACTATTGGTGTACTTGTTGGAGTTACTGCAGGGGTTGGTGTCTGAGTTGTCAAACTCACAACATTAACACCTCCGTTAACCGATGTAGCTGGTATATTTCTCAAATTCTGATCAGCAAAGGAATTTAACTCTGTATTCAATTCACTAAATCCCAATTTTGCATTGGATTTTATCCTTAATCTGATTCTTGCAAATGTTCCATCCGTTTTTATCATTTCACTTCCGGATGCAGTATCATCTGCATATAAGAAAATTATAGACCCTTTTACGGAATTATTATAAGTAAAATTGGATACAGGATTTACTGCAATATCACCTGCGAAAATTTCCACAACTTCAAGTACATCTTTATCATAATTTAAAACAAAGTCAGTATTGTTTATGCCAAGAGAATCACTATTTTGTGTATCCCCATTCGGTACATTTTCAAATCTTATGGGTACAGTAACAACATCTCCGGCAATACCTTCAGTATTGCCCACTATTACTTTTAATCCTGATATCGAAGGAGTTGGTGTTGGTGTAGGTTGCAATGTTACAATTGCAGTTGAGGTTGCTGTCTCAATCGGTGTAGATGTTGCTTCAACTGGTGTATTCTGAATTGTTGGTGTGTTCTGAATTGTTGGTGTATTTAACAGTGTAGGTTTAACTGTAGGTGTTGAAGAGGCTGTCGGATTCGTTCCGGTTGCAGCACCCAACTCGAAATAATCAATATTAGGACCGCCATATGCCGTATGAGCTGAAGCCCTTATTATGTTAATCCCTGCCTTTAGATCCACATTTATTTTCTTGATTTCCCAATTTGTCCAACCACCTGTCCCATTAAAACTTAGTGGACCTATAACATTTTGTCCGTTAACATCTATATTCATTGACATATCGAAGCTTGTTCCGTTTGCATACCTGATAGCCAGGCTTCTAGTCCCCGATTCACTAACATTGACTTCCCACTCAACATTAGAGCCTTTCGAACTATTGTAGTCTACATAACCATCTCCTGTAAAACCACTGTAAAGTGTTTCTTTGACTGCATTGTACAACGATGCATCTTCTGCTTGGTAAATTTTTGACTCGTCAGGACTTAATGCAGGTGCAACAGCAATAATTTCTGCAGGCTGTACCACTGCATAACCTGTGGTTATCTGAGATAAATTCCAGTCATATAATCTTGTTCCATTGATAGCACCAGAAATTGATTGAGGAGTTTGAAACCTGATCTGAGTCTTTTCATTTTTGAGAACTCTAAATCCCAATTCACCGAGAACTCCTGATTTCTCAGGAATTCCTTTATTCTTATATGAAACACTATCTGAATAAAAACATGAAAAATTCAATACTCCGGAGATCAGGTCGTTTTGAGCTGATTTCAAAGGAACATAACTGTCAGTTTTTAAAATTGTAGCATTTTGTAGAAAGGTATTGCCGGTATAGTCCTCATTAGCACCAACTGTAACCGGCTGAAGTACAGAAGGATCGTATTTTATATATATCTGATAACCCATAAAGTTATTAATGTTATTTATCTTTATAGACGCATTAATAATATCTCCAACCTGTACAGTTGTTTTATCAAGTTCAATTGATATACTTGACGCTGTATCACCTGTAACTATACCAGTGAATAAAAAGCATATCATAATGGTTGTTGTAAGTACTGCACTTAAAATACGTTTCCCTTTCATTAAAAGCCCCCCAAGCACATAGAATATTAACAGAAAATTTACTCCGGCAATAGCACAAAGCATGACATAAAATGCTATTACTAATAGTTTAAAAGGTAACTCATTTCCAGACTAAATAAATTATAGAAAGTACACTAACAATTAAAGCTTGTTGGTTACTTCCTACTTAAACAAGGATATTAATCTTTGAGGCTTACTAGTCTGTATATTTTATTCTTGTGCTTAAACATCATAATAAATGAACGGGTTTTACAACACAGGCAGATAAGTAAACCAGAATCAAGCCTATTTATCTGCCATGTTATAATTTTTGTAACTAATAATTTCTTTTGTGTCTGTTATCTTTATATTATTGTATTTTCTTTTTTAAACAGAAGCAAACAATAATTAATACTTTAATACAACCGAAGCCGTTACAAAATAGTTACCCCTATCACTATTAAGAGCAAGCAGCAATATTTAAACAGCTACTCTATACCTAACCCTCCTCCGAACTCTAAAAGGT
>JAAZCB010001337.1 GCA_012513545.1 Clostridiaceae bacterium | reverse complement strand
CAAAAGGTTGTTATATCCAATTAGAGCGAAAGGCCGCAGAACATATATTAAATAACATCCGCAGTTCCTTTGGAGTAAGGGCAGGATTAGTATCGCGCCTGGCAACTTTCACCGAAGACAGCGGATTACCGCTGACACTCACTAATTTTACAGCCTACTATCATCTGGATGTGCGCAACATTTATAAATGCGGCAGCTTTTCAAGGCTATGTGTATTAGCAAAAGTGAGAGAAGATTTTCAGGAAGAAATAGAAGCGGTATTTACCAAAGCATTCTCTCGGATTTGTGCCATTAATTCCAGGCGTTGGATTAACTTCATGTTATATATTTTCTCTCACATAGAGGATGTCAATTTGGAAACGTTGACAGGAGCAGAACAACGAATGCTGCAGATGTTTCAATTTACCGTATGGCAAAAGCCATTTGAGGAATGCGGTTTTACCAGTCTCAAAGACGGATTAATGCAAATCAAAAATAGCCCAGTAATATATACGGAGTTGGTTGAGCTATTACAGTATAATCTTGATCGAATTGATTTTATCGATGAAACGGTAGACTTAGGATTTGATTGCCCCCTGGACTTGCATTGTACTTATACCCGCGATCAGATTTTGGTGGCAATGGATTTTATGAAGCCGGCAACAGTTCGCGAAGGCGTGAAGTATCTGCCGGAAAAAAGTACCGACATCTTCTTTGTAACCCTAAATAAATCTGACAAGGATTACTCTCCGACCACCATGTATAACGATTATTCAATCAACGAGTGGTTATTCCACTGGCAGAGTCAGAGTACAACCGCTGACACATCCCCAACCGGGCAACGCTATATCAACCATCGCCAGAGAGGTAGTAAGGTGCTGCTGTTTGTGCGTGAATTCAAAACTGATATGGCCGGAACTGCGCCTTACACATTCCTTGGCCTGGCCGATTATATCAAACATGAGGGCTCCAGGCCTATGAATATTACCTGGAAGCTGCACCGACCAATCCCAGCGAAATACTTGAGGAAGACCAATAAGTTGGTGGTGGGGTAAAAGGAGAGGCTTTTTTGTTCATAAGTTCTATTGCTATTTTAAAACTCTTCCAGAATAATATTATCAATCAATCTGCCATTCATAAATCTTAGCCAGTTTTTAGTTTTTCTTCAGGAATAAGCTGCTTCTGTCAGCAATATCCGTGCTGAACAATTTCATGCTTTTATATTTAAAAAGGTTTAAATTAATGCAATATCTATTGTAATATTGTAATATGATTTTACGTATATAGTTAGATAATTAATATTAGTTCAAAATAATTGTTGAATATAATTATTATATATAATATATTTTTAATATATTGTATAAGGAGGACATTAATATGAGCGAAAAGAGACTAAAATTTGAAAGGCTTGCGGAAAAAAGAGTAACTGATACTATTAAAAAGATGCGTTTGGTAGGTAATCTAGCAAATAAGAACAACTATGATTACACTGATGTCCACGTTAAACAGATTATTGATGCTTTGGAAAATGAACTTAGACTTCTTAAAATTCGTTTTAAAGAAGGGACAACATCAGAAAACTGCACATTTGAATTTAAAAAGCAATAAATATTTGGATTTGATTCTAAGATAGGGAGGGGATTTAATTGTTTAAAAAATTTTTGAACGCTTATAAGGTTCCTGATGTTACAGATCTCATTATGCAAATTAAAGAAACGGCTAGACCATCATGGAAGCCAGTTGGTGATAGGGAGAATAATCTTGCAACTATTAATTTAGGAAGCGATCCTGCTGCTGGTCTCGTAGAAAGAATTACTAATGCTATTGATGCTGTACTAGAAAAGAAATGGCTTGAAAGCAACGAACCAACGAATTTATTATCTCCCAGATCTGCAGTTGATATGTGGTTTGGAATAAAAGATGGAATACTAAAAAATGTTGAGAACATAAGGGATTTTTCGGATTTATCCCACCAAGTTATAGTTACGTTATTCGATTCGGGAGTTGTTGAGCGTCCTACAATAGATATAAGAGACTTTGGCATAGGGATATTATCTGAACACTATGGGTCAACAATTTTAAGTCTAAATGCTAGTAGAAAACTCAGAAAATTCTTTTTGTCTGGCGCTTTTGGCCAAGGCGGATCAACGGCATTGACTTATTCGCCTTATACATTAATACTGTCGAGAGCAGTTTCTATAGATAAAAACACAATTAATCCAGTAGCAGCAACTATTGTACGTTATAATCCGGGAGACCCTAAGCTAGATAAACACGGGGTTTATGAGTATATGGTTGATAATGCCACAGGGCACCCTTTTACTTTTGACATTTCAGAGGCAGAGTTTCCATGTGGAACTTTGGTTAGACATGTCAGTATGGATTTGGGTAAGTACAAAAATATAATGACAGCTCCTACTAGTTCGCTTTGGTTTTTAGCCCACCACTATTTATTTGATCCAGTAATTCCATTTTGGATTCAAGAAGAACGACCTAATGCCAGTAAAGGAGAAGGCAGAACTGTAGCGGGAAATCACCGCCGCTTATCTATAAGTGAAACAGAATATTATCGTGAAGCAACCCTTACTTTCCGTAGTGGTAGTGTTAAAATTAATTGGTGGGTTTTATCAGGAGTAGGGGATAATTCCAAAGAACAAATAAGGAACTATTGTTTACCTTCTAGACCAATAATAATAACTTATAACGGCCAGAAGCAGGGTGATTTACCTAATACTATTATTAAAAATGACCTTAAACTACCTTACTTAGATAGATACCTTATTGTTCATGTTGACTGTGATAAATTAGATAGCGAATCTAGGAGGCAGTTGTTCCCTACGACACGGGAATCTCTTCGGGATACTTCTCTATTGGATGACCTTCGGATTTTAGTTACTGAAACATTAGAGGGTGATGATGAGTTAAAAAGACTTGATAAGGAACGTAAGCAACGGTTTATGCAAAGAGTTGAAGGTGATGCAGTAGAAAATATCAGAAAACGTTTGGCTAAGAGAGTTAGCGCCTTTATTAAAAGTGCAGGTCAGGGTACTACTCCGACCAGGCGAACTAGTGGCGGTGGTGGCGAACATCATGAAAAACCTGCAATTCCTGTTCAAGATCCTCCGACCTTTTTAGAGATTACAAGCCCCAATCCCCGAAATGTGTACTCTGGCAGTAATTTTGTTTTACATTTTAGGACCGATGCGAATCCAAATTTATTTTGCAATCCTGATGAATTCATGGCTATAATTACACCTCCTTCATTTGGCCATTATACAGGAACGACAAGTATAAGGAATGGGTATGGAGTTGCATACTTTTCTGCCAAGGAAGAACTGGAAGAAGATACTACAGCTGATATTAGTATCGAATTAAGGCCAAGAAGATCCAAAGCACTTTCGAGCAGTATTAAAGTAAAGGTCGTTCCTAGACCTGAGATATCAGGCGAAGAAGGCGGGCAGAACAATAAACCAAACATTAATCCCCAATGGGTGCTGAAGGGAGAAGAATTTTGGAAGGAGAATAATTGGAATGAGTATTCCGTTGCTAAAGTAATTGAGAACGATGATGAAATTATTATCTTTGTGTCTGCAGATAATATAAAACTAAATAGTCTTATTCAAAAGGCTCAGCGAAGGGGAACGAGCCAAGTGGACGCTATTAAGAATTTTTATTTAGAGCATCTCTCTTTTTATGCTTACTTGGCATACCTTAATAGACAACAAGTTGATAATATTCTTGAGGGTATAGCTGAACAGAATACAGAAGAGGAAAGTTTGGCGGATAAAATGGAACGTATGGAATTAGTGGCTGCTTGTGAAACGGTCATAGGTGTCATAACACAAATGTTTGAGGTCTTATTGGCAGAGCAGGAAGCAGCAGCTGTGAGTGAATAATATGATAAATAATAATAATAGTCTCCCATGGACAAACAATAATGTGAGAGAGCACTCTTTGCATACTATGTGTTCATATCTTGGCTCATTCCCCGCTGGATTGGCTAGAACATTTATAGAGGTTCTAAGTGATCCTGGAAACATTGTACTAGACCCATTTTGTGGCAGAGGAACAACTCTGCTAGAGGCAAGACTTACGGGAAGATTTCCACTCGCGTCTGATCTTAACCCGGTTGCTCTGGCATTAACCAATGCTAAAAATGTATCTATTAGTTATGATTCTGTTTTGGAAAGAATCAATAATTTAGAGGCAAATTACGATATCCCATTATTTTTGCCGGAAGCTTTAGACCAACCCGAGGACATAAAACTAATTTTTCATCCGTATACGCTTGCTCAACTTTGTTATTTAAGAAGAGTGTTGCTTAAATCAGTAAATGATATTGATACGTTCTTAGTTGGTGTAGTTCTTGGATTAATGCACGGGAAAGAGAGAAAAGATGGTTCGTCAGCGTATGCATCTATTAGCATGCCAAATACTTTCAGTATGTCGCCAGGATACGTACGACGATTCGTTCAGCGTAATAATTTGCAAAGAATAGAAAGAAACGTGTTTAGTTTATTAAAAGAAAAGGTTTTACGATTAAATAATATGAAATTACCAATTAATAGGGGTATAGTTGCTTGTGCGGATGCTAAAACTTTATCTTCAAATAAGGAATTAGCCCTATATAAAGGTAAGGTTGATTTAATAATTACTTCTCCTCCCTATGGCAATATAGTAAACTATGCTTTACAAAATTGGATTCGTATGTGGTTTTTATCACAGGATGCAAGATTAGTATCAGATATTCTTGATGATGGATTAACTCTGAGTGCTTCTCTTGATTTTCTAGAGCAATCCTTGTCAGAATTAAAAAAAATGCTCTCAAGCAAAGGTGTAATTGTTATGGTACTTGGAGATATTGCAAAATCTCCAAGTAGTGTTGTATCTCCAGCTAGAGACCTTATTCGGCGAATTCATAATCTAAATATGTTTAAATACATTGGATTCATTAGTGATTATTTAAATATAAATACCAAGACAACGCGTATTTGGGGAAACAGCAAGGGGCGGGCTACTAATGTTGATCGTATAATACTATTGTCTGATTCTGAGTATCACTTTAATTCGAATAGTGCTTTATCTATGCAATTTAATACGTCAGATTTAATCATGAATGCGATTGAATTTGCAGGATTATAAATAATAAAATTATATACTAATCCATTAATAGACAAGTTGCAAAATAAAAGAATTTTAATATCATGTAGAAATATTTGGTCAGTAGGAAGGACAAAGAGTCATGAAACAAAAACGCAAAGTACGGCCATATTACTCAACTGACTTTGGACATTGTTTTATGGGCAAATCTGAGGAACTTTTATGCTCATCTCTGCAAAACGAAATCGAGGGGAAAGTACAGCTGATTTTGACCTCACCCCCCTTCCCACTTAACGAGAAAAAGAAATATGGGAATCTTCAAGGAGAAGAATACATAGCCTGGATCACTCAATTTGCTCCATTATTTGCGAAATTGCTTTCACCTAACGGTTCAATCGTAATGGAAATAGGGAATGCATGGGAAAAGGATAGACCGATTCAGTCTTTGCTGCCCCTTAAAACGCTTTTGAAATTTGTAGAGCACCCAGATGCAGAATTGCGCTTATGCCAGGAATTCATTTGCCATAATCCCGCGCGTCTACCTTCGCCTGTACAGTGGGTAAATATTGAGCACAATCGCGTAACTGACAGTTATACACATCTATGGTGGATGTCAAAATCGGATCACCCTAAGGCTGATAATCGAAAAGTATTGAGGCCATATAGTAAAAGTATGCGTAAACTTCTAGAAAAGGGTAAATACAATGCAGGTAAAAGGCCCTCAGAACATTGTATTGGTAGTACCTCTTTTTTAAACAATAATGGTGGCAGTATTATGCACAATATGATAGAGATTGAATCAATTTTACCAGGGAAAGAAACGCGTTTGCCAGGGAATGCTTTTAGTATTTCTAATACCAACTCACAAAACTATTTCAATAGGGAATGTAGAGAAAGAAACATAATTCCTCATCCAGCCCGGATGCCTCTTGAGTTAGTAGATTTTTTTATTGAATTTTTAACCGAACCAGGGGACTTAATCCTCGATCCTTTTGCAGGTTCTAATACAACCGGCTTCTGCGCTGAAAAAAGTGGCCGCTGCTGGATTAGTATAGAACCGATGGTTGAATATGTTGAGCAATCCAAGATTCGTTTTAGGGAAATTGATAGCAATATTATTGAGAAAACTAAGTCCAAGTGATAATCGTAATATAAGTAAAACCGATTCGGGGATAGGACATTAACCTCGCCCGAGCTAAACTATCAATTTAGCTCCCTATTAATATTTTGAGTGTTGATTGTTTATCCCCTCACAGATGATAATTTAACCTCAACTGCTCCTGATACCCATTATGAAAAACTAACGAATGCTTAGCCCTTTCGAAGATAGGCATGGTCTTATGAATGATTCTATGATGATTGGGACACAAAATCATAATGTTGTCCGAATCATTATTGAGCGACTTTATGAATGAATCGATATGATGGGCCTCAGCGATTGAGGTATCATATCTAGCCCCAAAATTGTTACCGCAGATTTGACATCGATTGTCATACAATAGCTTCAAATTATCCGCGATTGCTTTATCAAAACGCCTGACTTTGACAATACGTTCCCGCAAAGCGAGCCCCGCTGAGGGATCGGTGCTTCTGTAATTTATTTCAGCCTCCAGTGCTTCTTCCGAATAACTAGATATGACCTGACATTCTTTTTGCAGGTCCCAGACTGTCAAACAATCAGCAATAAATAAATCAGCAGAATCACTTGTATATAAGACCAAATATTCCCTACTGTCCTCGGGAATTCTGATCAAGTGATTATTCTGCTCCAATTCTGCCCTCTGTGCTTTTAGATATTCATAGCTGGAATTAAATATTGTTCTGAGGATATCAGCCAAAGGACTGGTCTTTTTATATCTTATTTGTAAGAGATCTTTGTGGGTAGGATAACGTGACTGGTCAAAATTCTGGTTCTTTAATAGGGCAGTATAAGGCCTGTTTCCTACCATTACGGTAATATCTTTTGAACTGCCTCTGCTCAGTTCCTGGCCGATAATTTGATGAAACCTGACCTGAAAAGATACCGGAATTGTAAAACCTTCATGCAACAAGGACCAATCTACTTCTTTTTTGTATATATATTGTTCGCCTTCCGTAAGATCAACTCCTTCTTTACTTCGCCACCCGCCTCGCGTAATAACGCTCAATCTGCCGGTCACAAATCTCAATCAGTTCGGTTTTGTCTTCCTCTGTAAGCCGCTTCCAGAGTGCAGGCACGAAAGCTACATGGTTTAAATCTTTGCGGTGTTCCAGGAAGAATTTGCGCTCGAATTTTTCAAAGGGCATGGTCAGCATTAACCGGGCTACATCAAAGCCGCTCATATCTTTGACACGATTGATCACGGCATTGGGCGCTTCCACCTGCAGATCGGCATCTGCCCGTTGCTCGTAAAAATTGTGAAAGTAACTGACCAGAGCGCCCAACTCCATCTGTCCCTTGTCATTGACCAGGGTTAACATGCCTTTAAGCATTACGGGTTTGTAAGAATTGCTCATTTGACCGGCCTTCACGTATTTGAAGAAATCATCCCGGATTTCATCCTGTTTGCGGGCGGGTATATTCAGTTGCTCCCTGATATCGTCGAGGCGCTCGCGTTTGAAATAGCGATGGGTTACTCTGCCCATGGGCAGTTCCAAATCAGGCCCGGGTGAGATTTTTGCTTCATCCACCCAGCGGCGGGCGGTGGCATCGTCTACATATAATTCCATGGCCAGTTCGTGCAGTGACATCATTGCTTTGATTTCTTTCTGCCAGTCAAACAGGTCTACTAATTCATAATCGCGGACAAAGATGTTGTGCGGCAAAATCGTGTCCAGCTTTTCTCCGAGCAGCAGGCGGCGTTTTTCATCGTCGATTTTATCCTGCGGGGCCAGTACGAATGCGCCGGGCCAGTACTCCCGCGAACGGAACAGCCGGTGCAGATTTACGGAGTGGTTGTGACGAACCGTATTATCAATGAAATCAAATACCAACAGGGCGTCTTTATCCTTGGACCGGCGTGTTCCCCGACCCAGCTGCTGCAGATAAATTACTTTGGAAAGGGTTGGCCGGGCCATGAACAGTACAGCCGTTTCCGGACTGTCCCATCCTTCATTGAGCATGTCACAGGCGCATAATACTTTTACCAGACCCTGGCGGTAATCATCCAGAACGGCTTCTCTTTCCTGCTTTTTCATACGTCCTTCTACCAGCCGGGCATTGATACCGGACTCCTGAAAAAGTTGAGCCACTTCTGCGGCATGCTGGACGCTGGCACAAAAAACCACCGCTTTTTGACCCGGTACATGGCTGAGGTAGGTTTCAACGATGAGCCGGTTGCGTTCGGGGACGTGGATGCAGTTATCCAGGTCACGGTAGTTGTAGCGAATGCCGTTTACGCGCACACTGCTGAAGTCGATGTTGGTCTTTATTCTTACACAGCGGATGGGGACCAGTTCGCCGATTTCAACTGCAGTTTTCAGGTCCAGTCGGTGTGCTTCATTCTTGAATAATTCCATTATTGATTCCTGGTCATGGCGCTCAGGGGTAGCAGTCAGGCCTAATAAGAACTGAGGCTGAAAATAGGAGATGACCTGGCGGTAGCTGGGAGAGGCTGCATGGTGTGCTTCATCGATAATTATGTAACCGAAATGATCGGGAGCAAATTGGCTCAAACGGTTGTGCAGGCCTTGAATGCTGGCGATCAATACATCTCCTTCCAGAGGAGAGGAATAGTCATCAATAATTCTAACCCTGGCATCAGGCCAGAGTTCCCTGAAGCTGGCTTCCGCCTGCTGTAAAAGTTCCAGAGTATGAGCAACAAACAGAGTTCTTAACCCCAGGCGGCGGGCGTCCAGTACAGCGGTGGTAGTTTTCCCGGTGCCCTGGGCATCAGCAATCAGGGCCATACTGTTATATTCACCGCGCAATTCCTGTAAACGGTCTAATGTTTCCTGCTGATGAGGCCGCAGTGAAATCAGCGCGCCGCGCTGGCGGGGCAGGTAGTCATCGTAGATTCTGAAATGCGGGCTTTGGCCCAGAAACTGAACCAGCTCAGATTTAATTCTTTCCCGTTCATTAACCAGCTGACGATATGTCCATATATATACTTTCCATCCCAGATAGGTGAGACTATTGCGTTTTAATAAATCATCCAGATATTTATCCACTGAAACCAGAGCAGGGTTATGCCAGCTTTCTCCGTCTATCTCAATGGCATAGGCATCGAGGTCAGTTTTTAAGGCGTAGTCTATGTAGCAGTTGTCACCGTAGATATTCTGACAGGGATATTCGTTTATCAGATACTGAATTTTATCCAGGCCAAAAGTTTCTTCAAAAAGTTCCACAAATAAATCTTCGGCAAAGCTGGCCGTATCTACTGCCTGGTAATCCTGCTGAAAATCATTCAACCGCATTTCTCTCCTCTCCAAAGCTTGTAAGGCTCAATACCCCCGCTTCTCCGGCACGACTCCTCTCACTCCGCCTTTGGGATTTTCCATGTCGCCCCGGTAACGGGGGATCAGATGGATATGCAGGTGCATCACTGTCTGCCCGGCATATTCCCCGCAGTTTATTCCGATGTTGTAACCATCCGGGTGATACTCCTGGTCCAGAAGCTCTTTGGCTTCATCCAGCAGCTGGCTCATGGCCTGACGTTCTTCGGGTGTAGTGGAAAAGAAGTCCGGGATATGGCGTTTGCTGATGATCAGTATATGCCCCGTTGAAACGGGATATATATCATACTTTGCCCAGGCCAGCCGGTTTTCCAGGACGATGTCTTCCCGCTCGCAGAAAATGCATTTTTCCATAGTAATACCTCCGTTGTTAAATTCTCCTTAAGGGGATCATTTCCTGCCCGGTCCGCCAGTGCTGCCAGGAAGGGCTTTTTATTGACCCTGCAGAAATCTTAGAGCGAGTACTGTGACACCAGGGAGTGATCTTCATTGCTTATCTTTTCGTAATCCGGGTTACCTTCGTTTATTGCGCCTGCAAATATCTGCCAAGCTTCTT
>JAAZCB010001336.1 GCA_012513545.1 Clostridiaceae bacterium | reverse complement strand
GGTTATCCACTGCATCCTCCTCAGAAAAAGGTGTCTTTTCATTATTTCCATAAACCGAGGATGAGGAGGCAAATACAAACTTGCGGATATTGTATTTCCTGATACACTCCAGAAGGTTTATTGTACCCATGATATTGACGTCATAATAAAGCTGGGGATTCTGTATCGACGGCCTGACTCCTGCATAAGCCGCCAGATGAACAACCGTATCTATACCATGTTCAGTGAACACATCTTCCAAAAACTTTATATCCCTCAAATCACCTTCAAGGCTTGCAAACCTTTCCGGAGCAATACTTTTCTCACTTAATAGTCCCTTAATCTCCTCAATATTCTTTCTCTTTAAATTCGGATCGTAGTAGTCATTAAAGCTATCAATGCTAATAACCTTATTTCCTCTTAAAAGCAATTCCTCGCATAAATGGGAGCCTATAAAGCCAGCCCCTCCCGTTACAAGTATATTTTTCATGGACAATTCCTCCCTGTCATTATATAAGCAGGCTTTGATAACAGCTTCGGATCAATATACCTGCTTCCATCTTATAATTATGCAAATCCAGTATATAATATTTGGGATATCTAATCAATTATACAGATTTTGATTAACGAAATACAAATGATTAATTGCATTTTAGAGTTAAAAAATATATAATTGTTTTGGTAAGCTTTCTTCTAGATATTAATTCTGTTAAAGATACCAATATAAAATTATGATATGTGGGGAGATACATATGAAGATAATTATTCTTGCAGGTGGAGGAGGAACACGTCTATTTCCTTTGTCCAGGTCAAACTATCCAAAACAGTTTCTTAATCTTAATTCGGACATTTCACTGCTGGCTGAAACAGTTCAAAGATATAAGCATGTAGTTGAACCGAAGGATATCCTGATTGTTACAAACAGTAAGTATATCTTCTACATTAAGGACGAACTTAGAAAAATTGACGCATGTGATGCTCATATAATAGCTGAACCCTGCCCGAGAAATACAGCCCCAGCCATTACACTTGCTGTTAAATACCTCCTTGAAAAGCTCAAGGCCGAAAATAACGAAGAGGTTTTCATAGCACCTTCAGACCATATAATCAGTCCTGAGGACAAGTTTGCCGATAAGGTAAGAGAATGCTTTGAGTATACGCGAGACAACAAGGTCGTAACAATAGGTATCACACCTGTAAAGCCCGAAACAGGCTATGGGTATATTAAGTTAGCCGATACTTACAGAGGTGGCTACGAGGTTGAAAAATTCGTGGAAAAACCTGATATCGAGACTGCCACAAAATATGTCGAAGAAGGAAAATACCTATGGAATGCCGGTATGTATGGTTTTACCATCGCTACCTTTATAGATGAACTTAAAAACTATAACACACAGTTATATGAATATATTACACAAAAGAGTTTTGATGAGTTTTTTGAAAACTTCAGCGCACTTAAAAGCATATCAATTGACTATGCAGTTGCAGAAAAATCCAAAAGAATTGTAACCATACCTTTAAATATTTACTGGAATGATATTGGCTCCTGGGACTCTCTTTACGAGCATCTGGATAAGGATGAGCAGGGGAATGTTGCTTTAGGAGACTGTAAAGCAATAGATTGCAAGGATTCAATGCTGATGTCAAACCAAAGGCTTGTAGCTGCTGTTGGCCTTGAAAACATAATAGTAGTTGAAACAGATGATGTTATTATGGTTGCCAAGAGAGGAGATTCCCAGAGGGTGAAGGAAATATTCGACTCCCTTAAGGACCGTACAGAAGCAAAGGATCACACTACCGTGCAAAGACCCTGGGGAAGCTACACGGTATTATCACAGGGTGAAGGGTACAAGGTAAAGAGAATAACCGTTCTTCCCGGTCAACGCTTAAGTCTTCAGTCGCACAACCACAGAAGTGAGCACTGGGTGGTAACCAATGGTACGGCAACTGTAATAATTGGCGGAGATGATGCAAGGGTCATAATTAAAAACCAGAGTATATATGTACCGAAGGAAACCAAACACAGGCTTATGAACCTCGGAACTGAAAACCTAGAGATAATTGAAGTACAAAATGGCAATTACCTTGAAGAAGACGACATAATAAGATATGATGACATTTATGAAAGATAATCAGCTATACGGAAAATCTTTTAAAGAATAAAACAAAAAGAAGCTGAATCATGATTAATCCAGCTTCTTTTTTATTATTGTATTATACTCCTGTACCAATGTATTTAAAACCCAAATATTCCATATCTTTCCTTAAGTAAATGTTTCTTGCATCATAAAAAACATTTCCGTTCATTATCTTCTTAATAAGCAAAAGGTCCATATTACGGAATTCATGCCATTCAGTAATCAAAAGCAGGGCGTCTGCCCCTTCAGCCGTATCATAAGCGTGCTTGCAAAAAATAATATCCTTTTTACTTTTGGCAAGCTCTTTTTTGGCTTCCTTCATGGATTGAGGGTCATATGCTTTAACCTTTGCCCCCTTATCAAGAAGACTGTTGATGACTGTTAACGCCGGAGCATCTCTCATATCATCTGTTTCCGGCTTGAAGGCCAATCCCAGAATCCCTATGGTCTTTCCCTCAAGACTTCCCAATACCTTCTCAAGCTTACCCGCCACTAACTGCTTCTGACGGTCATTTGCCTCTACAACAGAGTTGACAACTGACATTTGAACTCCAAGTTTTTCACCTATTTGAACAAGTGCTTTAGTATCCTTTGGAAAACAGCTTCCGCCAAACCCCGGTCCGGCATGCAGGAATTTGGGGCTTATTCTCCCGTCACGTCCCATGGCTTTTGCTACATGCTGTACATTTGCACCAACCTTTTCACAAAGATTGGCTATCTCGTTAATGAAGGTTATCTTTGTAGCCAGGAAGGCATTGCACGCGTATTTAATCATCTCCGCAGTCTCAATATTGGTGACAATGAAAGGTGTCTCATTAATATAAAGAGGCCTGTATACCTTTTTCATTATTTCCGCAACATTCTCGCTCTCTACACCTATAACGACACGATCAGGATGAGTAAAGTCCTGAAGCGCCTTACCTTCACGCAGGAACTCCGGATTTGAAACCACATCAAAGATATGCTCCTCACCTCTTACATCAAGCCTCTCCTTGATAATCCTCTTCACTTCCTGCCCTGTACCGATAGGAACGGTACTTTTGTCAACAACCACCTTATAGCCATTCATATAATCGCCGATTGTCTGAGCAACCTTGTAAACGTATTGCAAATCAGCTTCACCGTTTTCAGCAGGCGGAGTACCGACAGCAATGAAAATAACATCCGACTCTTCAATCGCCATCTTTGCCTCTGTAGTAAAACGAATTCTTCCTGCTTTTATGTTTCTTTCAAGGAAAACATCCAGACCAGGTTCATAAATAGGTATCTCACCATCATTTAATCTTTGGATTTTCTTCTCGTCAACATCCACACAAATTACATTAATTCCAAAATCAGCGATACAAACACCTGATACCAGTCCGACATATCCGGTTCCAAAAACCGCAACTCTTGGTGTCATAACGTCATCTCCTCACAATGATATTTAACCCCATTAAATTATACGTATCTTATACTTGAAAATTTTATTAATCAGTGAATAACCTTTCTCATTTCGAATGAACCTAACAGTAAGTATATCACAATAATAACCCTGAGAAAAGTAACAATGAGCATTATTTATTTGTTCGCAGGATGTATACTTATCCAAAAAGCCGGTATCCTGTCAGCCCAGCTCCAGAGCTTTTATAATATAGTCTGTTTGATCCGAATAGGTATTTAGCTTTTCCAGGGAGATATTCCTATTAAGCTCCTGCCCTAAATGCACCATATCCAAATTAGTCAAAGCACTTTCCTTTATGGAAATTGCCAGAGCCCTGTTTTTTAATTCCGTAATGCTGTAGGTATCCTCAAAAACATCTTCTCTTTCAATTAAAACAAGCTTGCTCTTTGCAATAACCGCTTCAGAAATTGTGCCCCATCCAGCCTTTGTAATCACAGCACTGCCGGCAGCAATATAATTCTGCGTATCAGGTGTATTTAAAGGAAGCTTTACAACGTTATTGTTGCCGGTAATATTTATACCGCTTGTTGTAAAAATACAGCCATCAAAATTCCTGACATTAATGTTCTCAAGGTTTGCCGACTTTCCGCAAGTTATAATAATGCTATTACCATGCTTTTGTTTAATCTCTTCAACCCTGGCAGGATCAATTTTCCTTGATATAAATCCTGTTTTAAGCCTTGGTATTTTCAAGCTTTCCATGGGTAACGCCAGTTCATATTCAATAAAGCAATCCAGCTTTTTATAAGCCTCAATATATTTTTGAATTATATCACAGTCCAGCTCCAGGCTTTCATACTGTTCAACCCAGGTAAAATTAGAAATCCCAATACATCTGACACCTAATTTTTCAGCAACTAAAGCACCAATGGGACTGATATCACTAATTATACAGGAAATATTAAAACTACTCAGAATATAAAACTCTTCATCCGAAACAGTATCCCAACCGGCCGTAAAATTAAACAATTCCTTCTGAAGTTTTTCCGTATCAACCTTCAGACTGTTTTTATTATTTATAAGACCAATATCAGTAACAATATTTCTGAATAAAAGCCTGTCTGCATGCCCTTCCAGATAAACTCCGGCAAAATCATTCTGAAACTTCCCGCTTGCTATATAGATACTATAATCCGTTTTTTCCAATAACTCTTCGATAATTGCCAGGCATCTGGTCATATGACCGAACCCGTGGGATGAAATATAAAATACAATCCATTTTTTATCCATTGACTCCTCCATGCTCTACACATTCATAAACCATAAATTATATAGCCGGATACATTTCTATTAATATAAAAAGATAGTTTACTGCATAATTGAATTTTTATACCGCAAAAACAGCTGAACATTAATTCAGCTGTTTTTATGAAAATATCTCTTATTACTTTTTACTGATGGTATAATTCTCTACAAACCACTCATACGCAAGCTTTACGCCTTCCTCAAGCTCAACCTTGTGTTTCCAGCCCAGACTGTGAAGCTTGTTTACATTGGTAAGTTTTCTTGGAGTCCCGTCAGGCATGGAGGTATTCCATACAATCTCACCAGTATAGCCCACAACCTTCTGAATCGTTTCAGCCAGCTGCTTTATTGTTACTTCCCTGCCAGTTCCTATATTAACGTGCTGCTCACCGTCATAGTTTTCAAGAAGAAAAACACAGGCATCTGCCATATCATCAACATAAAGGAACTCACGAAGCGGCGAACCGGTGCCCCAGCATTCCACAGTCGGCATATTGTTTATTTTTGCTTCATAGAATTTGCGTATCAATGCCGGCATTACATGTGAGCTGTTCAAGTCGAAATTATCATTAGGACCATATAAATTAGTCGGCATACAACTGATAAAATTATCACCGTACTGTCTTTTAAAGAACTTACACATCTCAAGTCCTGCAATCTTGGCAATCGCATAAGCTTCATTCGTTTCTTCCAGCAGCCCTGTAAGCAATGCATCCTCGCAAATCGGCTGCGGAGCCATCTTGGGATAAATGCAGGTACTTCCTAGAAATAAAAGCTTTTTCACCTTATAATCATGAGCGCTTTTAATAACATTGCACTCAATCTGAAGGTTATCATATATAAACTCGGCAGGATATGTATTGTTGGCATTTATGCCGCCAACTTTTGCTGCCGCAAGTATTACGTATTCAGGTCTTTCCTCTTCAAAGAACCTTCTTACAGCTAACTGGTCCATCAGGTCAAGCTCTTCAATAGTCCTTCCGATAATATTGGAATAACCTTTTGATTTAAGATTTCTTACTATTGCAGAACCAACCAGACCTTTGTGCCCTGCTACATAAATTTTAGAATCCTTTTGCATTATTATAAGCGACCTCCCTTACATAACTATGATCTACATTGTGTTATAAATCTATACCGTTGCCATTACCTTATGTGAACCATTAAGCTTCTTGAATTCTTCAGAAGACATTCCGGCTATATCACGCATATCAGCATCAACCATCATTTTCACAAGTCCTTTAAAGCTTACTTCACGCTTCCAGCCCAATTCCTTTTCGGCTTTTGAGCAGTCGCCCCACAGCAAATCAACTTCCGCAGGCCTGAAGTACCTCGGGTTTACTTCAACCAGGAGACGACCTGTTTTCCTGTCATATCCCTTTTCATCTATTCCAACGCCCTTCCACTCAAGCTCAATACCTATTTCTGCAAAGGATAATTCAACAAACTCACGGACAGTATGCGTTTCATTGGTAGCAAGCACATAGTCCCCCGGCTTGTCCTGCTGAAGCATTCTCCACATACCCTCAACATAATCTCCTGCAAATCCCCAGTCCCTCTTAGCGTCCATATTACCAAGGGTTAATTTCTCCTGTTTCCCCGCAGCAATATTGGCAACAGCAATTGTGATTTTTCTGGTTACAAAAGTTTCACCTCTTCTTGGGGATTCGTGGTTGAAAAGAATACCGTTGCAAGCAAAAATGTTATAGGATTCACGATAATTAACAGTTATCCAGTAGGAATACAATTTAGCAGCCCCGTATGGACTTTTAGGATAAAAAGGTGTCTTTTCACTCTGCGGTGCAGTTTCAGGAATACCACCATACAATTCCGAGGTGGAAGCCTGATAAAATTTACAATTCAATCCACTTTGATACATGGCATCGAGCAGACGGATTGTCCCTACTCCCGTAGCCTCAGCTGTATACTCAGGTACTTCAAAGGACACTGCAACATGCGACTGTGCAGCTAGATTATATATTTCATCTGGTTTAATCTTTGTAACAAGGCCTACAAGATTGCAGGAATCCGTTAAATCGCCATAATGGAGAAAAAAACGTCCCTTAAGGCTTTTGTCGTTGTATAAGTGGTCAACCCTGCCTGTAGCAATAGTACTATGTCTGCGGATAATACCGTGTACCTCATAACCTTTTTCCAGCAGCAGCTCTGCGAGATATGATCCATCCTGTCCGGTAATACCTGTAATTAATGCAACTTTTTTCATAAATATCCTCCTTTTGTATAATGAATAGTATAATATTTGCGTTAATTCGTTATGGAAACTTACGAAACTTTTTATGAAACAAGGTATTCTTTACAATCTTCAAAAAAATAGTATAATATACTTACATAATATTATCCATAGAGTAAATTGCTGCATAATAGTATTATCTTGCTGAAAGGAATATTCACAATGGAAAAGGATGTAAATACATCTGACAAAATTACTTACTACTTTGAAAATGAGCAAAATGAGTGGACAGATTCACAAAGAGTCCTATCTACTCCAAGCTTATTTGCCAGGAATACACTTTTTTATATTCAGGAAATAGGAAAACTCAAAAGCCTGAAAAGCCATACAAGTAAACGTGAATCACTGGATTCCTTCCTTTTCGTGATTGTATTATCGGGAAGCGGTACTTTTACTTATGAAGGACAAGCTTATCAATTAAAACCCAATGACCAGGTTTTTATAAACTGCCGAAAGCCCTATTCCCATAAGAGCAGTGACGTTGACCCATGGGAGCTTATGTGGGTACATTTCAATGGAGTTCTTATGGACAAATACTACCTTTATTTTTATGAAAATACCGACTCAGTTGTATTCAGGCCAAAAAATCCATCTGAGTATATAAACATCCTTGAAGAGTTGATGTTACTGACTTCTCAGAAAAGAGCCGATTCCGAGTTAATGGTGTCTTATGTTTTAGACGGACTTATTACAAGAATCCTTACAGAAAAAGATAATCAATCGAATAGAGATGAGAGCATTAGTACTCAAAAGATGAAACAAATTAAGGATTATGTAGATGGGAACTTTCAGAAAAAGCTTTCGCTCGATATTATCGCCAGGGAGTTTTACATCAGTAAGTATCACATGGCCAGAGAATTTAAAAAAGCTTATGGTATACCGCTGGTAAATTATATCATTACAAAACGGATTACGCATGCCAAGGGACTTTTAAGATTCTCAGACATGCAGATTGAAGAAATTGCACGTGTGTGCGGAATTAATGACAATAGCTATTTTAACAAGGTGTTTCGCAAAGTTGAGGGTTTGACGGCTTCGGAATACAGGAGAAAGTGGAGGGGGCACAGGTAGTATATGTCACTTTATTAGTCTAGATAACTGTAAGCGTCAAACACGTTCTGACGTGAGTTATATCAAATCGGGTTCATCAATACCAAGTAAGTCGCAAAGAGCGTTGTTAAGCACCACTCTGTAATCGTCATCCGATATATTGTTAGCTTGAGAATATTCGACGGCACTATCGACAGTATTGGCAAATTTCCGTGCTAACCGTGCATTCTCCCTTTCCATCAGCGGAAAATGTTCAATAACATAGCCCGCATAATCTATTTCAAAATCATACCTCGAAATTTTTCCTTCGGCAAAGTCAGAGACAAAATCTATCATAAACGCCGTATGTTTTCCAACCTTCATCAGTATTCCTCCCACGCATATTTTTCTGTGTTTGTTTCTCTTGGCTTCGGTACAAATACCTTCGATGGTATTTTTGCACTGCTGGGCAAAAAATCTTCAATTGCTGATACATAGCCGGATTTTCCAAGGTTGGGAGCGTTGGTAAAAATCCACGTTAAATATTCAAATGGATTTAAGCTGTTTTCTATTGCTGTTACAACTAGGCTGTAATAAATGCTACTTGCCCTTGCACCATTGGGGGTGTTGTTAAAGAGCCAATTTTTGCGACCGATTACAAATGGTTTCACACTTCGTTCGGCGCGATTGTTTGATATTTCCAATCGTTCGTCCAGCAGATACCTTTCAAGATATTTTCGCTGGGATTGTGCATAATGTGCAGCTTTGCCAAGAAGACTATTGGGCAAAGCATTTAAAGCTCCAATCCAGTAGAAAAATTGATCCATCAGAGGCTTGGAAAGCTGCTCGCGCTCTTTGCTACGGTTTTTCGGGGTAAGCAAAGAGAACTGCTTTTCAAACTGAAATAGTTTGTCACAATAGGCAACTCCCTTTTTCGCATTGGAACCTAACTGTTTTTCTTTAGGCAAGGATTTCATTGCTTCAAATAGTTTCCGACGTAGATGTGCCCAACAACCCACAACAATAATGTTTTCAGGTAACTTATGATAGCCATCATATCCGTCTGTATGGAGATAGCCTGAAAAATCCCTCAAAAAATTTTCCGGATGTATATACTTCCTGTCAGGTTGGTACTCATAAAGCACAATCTGGTGCTTTGCCTCCCCGCTG
>JAAZCB010001335.1 GCA_012513545.1 Clostridiaceae bacterium | reverse complement strand
TGTGGATATAACTGTACACAGCTATAAGGATATGCCTATGGAGATAAATGCCGAATTACCTGTAGTGGCTATATCTGAGAGGGAAGACGGAAGGGATGTTCTCATTCTTCCGGTGACTGAGGGCGATAAAAGCAAGCCGCTTGGGTGTTCTAGCAAGAGAAGGACACTGCAGCTGAAGGAACTTGGTTTTGACAATATTGAGCCCCTCAGAGGAAATGTTATCACCAGACTTGAAAAGCTGGATAACGGAGAGTACCGTGGCATTACCCTGGCTGCAGCAGGGATAAAAAGGCTTGGACTGGAAAACAGGATCAGCAGGTATTTTACTGTAGAAGAGATAATGCCTGCGGCCTGTCAGGGAATTATTGCAGTTCAGGCAAGAAAAGGTGAACAGACCAATTATCTCGCAAATTTCCACAGCATAAGGTCTAAGTTTATTTCAGATGCGGAACGAGCTTTTGTTGCTGCATTGGATGGAGGGTGCTCTTCGCCGGTTGCAGCTTATGCATACTTTGAAGGTGAAAAACTGGTGTTAAAGGGTCTCTATGTAAACGAAGAAAAGAATATATCAATTAAAGGTACAGAGTCTGGAAGAGCTGAAGATGCAGTAAAGATGGGAATTCTGCTCGCAAAGAGGCTTAAGGGAGAGGTGTGCTGACTTGCTGAAAAAGGGAAGGGTAGTTTTGGTAGGAGCGGGTCCGGGTGATATGGGGCTTTTAACCATTAAGGGAGCAGAGTATATAAAAAAGGCTGATGTGGTTCTTTATGACAGGCTTGTTTCAAAGGATATTCTTGAGCTGATACCCAGCAATGCAAAAAAGCTGGATGTTGGTAAGGAAAGCGGCAAGCACCCTGTGCCCCAGGAGGAAACAAACAGAATTCTTTTTGAGGAAGCCTCAGACGGAAAACTGGTAGTGAGGCTAAAGGGTGGAGATCCATTTGTTTTCGGACGAGGCGGAGAAGAATTGGAGCTTTTGGAGCAAAACGGGATTCCCTTCGAAGTAGTTCCGGGTATTACCTCAGCAATATCTGCGCCAGCTTTTGCAGGTATTCCCTTAACTCACAGGGATTTTTGCAGCAGCTTTCACATTATAACGGGTCATCAGAAAAAGGGCAAAGAGCTGTCGGTTAACTTTAAGGCTCTAGTACAGGCGGGAGGCACACTGGTCTTTTTGATGGGGATTTCTTCCCTTGGACAAATCCTTGAAGGCCTTTTGGCAGAAGGTATGGACAGAAATATGCCGGCAGCAGTCATTGAAAATGGAACAAGACCCGATCAGAGAAAAGTGGTAGGAACTATTGAAACCCTTTTTGACAAGGCTATGGAGGAAAAAGTCAAATCTCCGGCTGTTATAGTAGTAGGAGAGGTTTGTGGACTGAGTGACAAATTTGACTGGTTCTCAAAAAGGGAGCTTTCAGGTGTGAAAGTTATTGTAACAAGGCCTAAAAGTTCTGGTGGTAAATTGTCTGCAAGGCTTAAGGAAATGGGTGCGGAGGTTATGGATTATCCCTGCATCGAGATAAGAGAAATTGAAAAAAACAGCCGGATGGAAGCTGTGTTAAATAAAATAAAAGAGTACTCATGGATAGTTTTTACCAGCAAAAATGGAGTCGGAATTCTGTTTGAGTATTTAAAGAGACGAAAAAAGGATTTAAGAGTGTTTGCAGGTCAAAGCTTTGCTGCTGTCGGGAGTCAGACGGCTGAAACACTTGCCGGCTATGGAATTATTGCAGACTATGTTCCGGAAACCTTTGACGGAAAGCATCTGGCACAGGGACTTTGTGAATTAACCGGCGAGGATGAGAAAATACTTCTTTTTAGAGCGTTAAAGGGCAGTGATGAAATAACAGATGTTTTAAAAAGAAATAAAAGGGTATTTGAAGATGTACCGATATATGATACCTTATATATCAATATGGGAAGCCAGCATATAGAAACTTTGATAAATGATAATCCGTTCATTTGTGTCACGTTTACCAGCGCTTCGACAGTAGAAGGCTTTGCCAGATCAATAAATGAAATTTATTATAGCCGGATAACGGGCATATGTATCGGAAGACAGACTTCAAAAGCAGCTGAAAAATACGGAATCAAACACTTTATATCGGATGAGGCGAACATTGACTCTATGATAAAAAAAATAACAGAGGTGCAAAATGAGCTTAATACGACCACGCAGGCTTAGAATTGATAAAAACATGAGGAATTTGGCTAGGGAAACAAGAATTTCATCCAAAGCATTGATACTTCCATTGTTCATAAAGGAAGGTAACGGAATTATCGAGCCCATAGAATCTCTCGAAGGACACAGCTACTATAGTCCTGATACAGTAATAAAAGGAATAGAAGAGGCTCTGGGCAGCAATATCAATTCCGTTTTGCTTTTTGGCATCCCTGAAAAAAAGGATGCTGTGGGTAGTGGAGCATATAGCAATGATGGAGTGGTTCAAAGAACAGTAAGACAAATAAAGGAATGCTATCCTGAGGTAATGGTGATTACAGACGTATGTATGTGTGAATACACTGAAAACGGGCACTGTGGCATGGTTAAGGACGGTAAAGTAATGAATGACCTGACGCTGCCATACCTTGCGAAAATTGCCCTTTCCCATGCAGAAGCCGGTACGGATATGGTCGCACCTTCAGACATGATGGACAACAGGGTTGCAGAGATAAGGAAGGTACTTGAAAGTAAAGGCTTTTATGATATGCCGATTATGTCGTATTCTGCAAAATATGCATCGGCGTTTTACGGCCCGTTCAGGGATGTGGCTAAATCTGCTCCGGCCTTTGGCGACAGAAAAACATACCAGATGGATTATCACAACAGGCGTGAAGCCTTGAAAGAAGCCATGCTGGATATTCAGGAGGGCGCCGATATTTTGATGGTAAAGCCTGCTATGGTCTATCTTGACGTTATAAGAGAGCTTAAGGAAAAAACACAAAACCCCATTTGCGCATACAGTGTGAGCGGTGAATATGTTATGATGAAAAGTGCTGCCAAATCAGGGCTGATTAATGAATATGCCGTTATGTGTGAAAGTGCTGTGAGTATTTTCAGAGCGGGTGCGGACATGCTTATAACATATTATGCAAAGGAATTGTCAAAGGCAATTGAAAAAGGAGATATCGGATAATGAGCAGAAGTTTGTTTGACAGGGCAAGGAGTGTAATGCCCGGTGGAGTGAACAGTCCTGTGAGATCCTTCATGGCAGTCGGAGGAGAACCTGTTTTTGTAAAAAGAGCAGAGGGCTCTAAAATATATGATACAGAGGGCAAAGAATATATTGATTATGTTTGTTCGTGGGGCCCGATGATCCTGGGACATAACCATAAAAAGATAGCAGACAGTGTCAAAAGGGCAGTTGATTCAGGGCTAAGCTTTGGCGCGCCGACAGAGAATGAAGTAATAATGGCGGAGCTTATTACTTCCATGGTTCCGGGAATTGATATGGTCAGGATGGTTAATAGCGGAACAGAAGCTGTTATGAGTGCCTTGCGGCTTGCCCGCGCCTTTACCGGGAGAAGTAAAGTAATAAAATTCGATGGCTGCTACCACGGGCACAGTGACAGTATGCTGGTTAAGGCAGGCTCAGGGGCTTTGACTCTATCCCATCCCGACAGTCTTGGTGTAACTGGTGAATTTGCAAAAAGCACTCTTGTTGCAAATTATAATGATATGGAGAGTGTAAAACGACTCTTTGCAGAAAACAGGGAGGAAATTGCTGCTGTAATAATTGAACCTGTTGCTGCCAATATGGGGGTAGTTCCTCCTCAAGATGATTTTCTTGCCGGACTAAGGAGCATTTGTGATGAGAATGGAGCTCTACTGATTTTTGACGAGGTCATTACCGGATTCAGACTTTGTTTGGGAGGGGCACAGGAGTATTTCAGCGTTAGAGCGGATATTGTCACCTTGGGCAAAATTATCGGAGGAGGCATGCCTGTAGGGGCATATGGTGGTAGAAAAGAGATTATGGAATTGGTGTCACCCCTTGGAGGAGTTTATCAGGCGGGTACCCTTTCTGGAAATCCCATAGCAATGGCGGCAGGAATAGCACAGTTGACGGAACTAAAGGGAAACAAGGATATATATTTGAGGATAGGCAGGGTGGCAGAGTTGCTTGAAAAGGGATTTATGGATATGGCAAAAAAAATGGAACTGCCAATCACTGTGAACAGAGTTGGGTCACTGCTATGTGTATTTTTTACAAAGGAAGCTGTAACTGATTTTAAAACCGCAAAAAGCAGCAATACAAAGCTTTATGCAAAATTTTTCAAGAATATGCTGGACAGTGGGATTCATCTGGCACCTGCGCAATTTGAAGCTATGTTTGTCAGTGATGCACATACAGCTGACGACATAGAAAAGACACTGGAAAAAGCAGAAAAACACTTTAGAGAAATGAAAAACGGAGAATATTTTAAATGAGAGGAATACTTATACTGGCCCATGGCAGTGGGGAAAAGACAACAGAGGAAACCTTGCAGCAGGTTGTAAAATATCTTGGAGATATATTTTGCGAGGAAGTAATTGAAACGGCATACCTGCAGTTTTCCAGCAAAGATCTTCATACTGGCCTTGAAAGCTTGAAGGCGAAGGGTGTTGATAACATTGTTGTCATACCTTATTTCCTTTTTGAAGGTGTACACATAAAGAAGAATATTCCAAAGGAAATTGACAATTACCTTAAAGAAAATAAGGATATGAAAATCACAATTGGTAAGACACTAGGAGCAGATAAAAGATTGGCGGAAATATTGGCCGACAGGATAAGGGCTGCAGTGAGCGGACATGTCCGTTAAAGAAAAGCGTGGAAAAATTGTATGAACTATATTCTGAAAAGGAAAGTGTGATATATGTTAATACCATCATATCTTGTTAATGAAAAATTTGATGATCGCTATTTTGATGTGGTTAATGCGTTGGATGAGGCGCAACAGATTTATTTCAGGAATAATAATCTGATTGAGCGGATTACTATGGGGATAGATTCGAAAATCCCCTTTATAATTGGTGAAACAGGTTTTGGGGCTGGTCGGGTGTTAATTGCGCTTATGGAATTAATTGGAAAATCAGGCCTGAAAGATATTTCAATAGAGTATAACTCAGTAGAATTGTATCCTTTGAGTCCAGAGAGAATGCTTGATATCTTGAGCGGATTTAGTGATCGGGTCAAGGAGGAAATTGATATACTTGTGGAAGCCTACAGAAGTGTTGATATTACAGTGGCAGGTTGGCATTCGGTTAAAATGCAGCAATCCTATGGAACGATTGTACTGAATCTTTGGATAGGAGAAGCCCTTGAAATGGCTGGAGCTTTGGATAAACTCTGTGATGTCTGGTTTCTTGATGGTCACAGTCCTCGAAAGAACCCCTCAATATGGCGGCCTGAGTTACTTAAGGAAATCGGAAAAAAGACAAAGCCCGGAGGTACCTGTGCTACTTTTACAGTAGCCGGCGCTGTGAAAAGTGCGCTTATAGAAGCCGGGTTTATGCTTGAAAAATACCCGGGGTGTGGTGGGAAAAAGCATGTACTGCATGGAGTAAAATACTGAATATCAAAATCACTTATTAAGTCCACCTTATAATATACAGGGGCTGCAGACCTTACTTGCCCAAAATACGTTTGACAATACGCCAAAATAAGGATTTCCCTGTCGTAGAATCTTGATTATTTGTTATTTGAGTATTTTGTTTGGCATGCTCCATATTAGTCACCTTAGTAGTGTGAGGCACATTCCTGGCGGATGAGGGAATTGATCCAGCCTTTTTTGCAGGAGGTGCTGCACTTATAGTTTTGATGGTTTTAGAGTCTGCATTTATCCTGGTCGGCTGACTGCTGCGTTTCTT
>JAAZCB010001334.1 GCA_012513545.1 Clostridiaceae bacterium | reverse complement strand
TTATGAATATTTTACAGGGAGATAAAAAGACCGTTAACGGGGACAAGGTATCCACGCTTGATTGTATTTTAGGTGCGATTATAGCTGCTCCGATTTTAGCGTATGATCTGTTTTTGACTCCTGAAGGCTGGGCTGCACTTAATGATTTAGGCGCTGACCTGATAGAAACGGCCAAGGAAGAGTGGGGAGAGCTTGGAGAATTAGGCGTAGCCATGATACTGGCGAATATCAGTCCTATTCTTTTTCTTGATGATGCGTTAATGGTTGTGGTTGATGATGTAAAGCAGCTTGCCGAGATAGCAATTGATAAGTTCAATAAGATGTGCGAAATAATCGTTAACAAAATTGAGGAATTCGGGAAGAAAATCACCGAGTTTGCAGCAGATGTAGGGGAAGCCTTATTGAGTTTTGCCGATAATGTACGGGAAACCTGGAATAAAGTGACACAATCTATTGTTGACTTTGCAGGAGAGATAATTGATTCAGGCAAGGATTTCGTAGACGGAGTCATTGATACTGGAAAAGATATTATTGACAGTGCAGTAGATGCAGGAAAAGACTTTGTAGACGGAGTCATTGATGCAGGAAAAGACTTTGTAGATGGAGTCCTTGATACAGGAAAAGATATTGTTGACAGAGTGTGGGAAACTGGACAAGATATTGCAAAAGGCATTGCGGATGCAGGTAAAGGCGTTGCAGACGGCATAGTAAATGCAGGTAAAGGCATTAAAGATGGCATAGTGGATGCAGGTAAAGGCATAGTGGATGCAGGTAAAGGCATCGTAAATAAAGTAGGAGAGACCGGCAAAGCTATTTCTGATAAGGTAAGTGAGTTCAGAGATAAGTTTCTCTCTGCCGTTTCAAGCTTTTTCGGATCTGTCACAAACGGTGTAAAAAGATTTATAAGTATGTTCGGAAAAGATGGAGTAATAAGAAAGTCTGTTGTAAATACCTGGAACAGCGCGGTTGATAAGGCAAAACAGACTGTCAGTGGCATTTTGGGGACGGTCAGGACACAAATCAAGGACCGCTGTGAGGATTTTAAAGAGGGAGTAAGTAATCTTCTGGATAAAGCGAAAAAATCAATAAGCCTGCCTGGAATCAAAGGTACAAATTTTACCAAGTCTCTGGGCAAAAAGGTACTTCGAGGAATAGGTACTTATTTGTCGGGGAAATTGAGTGTTGACTTGATACGCCTGGCAGACCTTCAGAAAAAGCTCGGGAACCTTGAGAGAGATTTTGGTGAACAGACTGTAACGATATTAAAAGAGGCAAACAAAGTAACCACCGATGTCAAACGCCAGTACAGTGAAAGCTATGTACAGCAACAGATTATTTCAATTAACAAGACATGCGATCAGTTAAAGTCTAGCAACAGACGATTGTGTGATATGCTCCAAAAGAAAACAGACTCTCTGAAGTATGCTGTGTCTCATTATAGAGATAAAGAAAAAATGATCTGCAAGAACGTAATAGCGTAGAGGTGTTGATTTTTGCCCATTACGTTTACAGTGTTTTATTGAAGTGCTAATATATAAATAAACAGAGAACTATAAACAATGGAGGGCAGAAATGAATAATAAAAAAGTATCAGTTCTGATATTTATGTGCGTACTTATTTTTATTCTATCTTCTTGTGCAGAAGACACCTCAAACGATAAGAAGATTAACACAGCACCTGTAGCAGGCATAACTACTGCCGATAACACTCCTGATCCTGATATAGAAGGGCAGCCACAGGAAACAGACGAAGTGATGCCGGATACAACATCAGATTCAGGATTAGACAATATTGAAGTAAAAGGCGGCAGCCAGGAAGCAAGACATGTAATTGATTTTTTGAATCCTGCGAATCCTGAGGTTCTGGATATTTTCTTTAAAGACAGGAAAACGGTTTTAGAAGAGATGGGAAGTGGGTATTCAATATCGGATGTATATTCCGGAAAATTATATGAATATACTGACCCAAAATATAAAAATATTGTGTTTTTATATAATGGACAGGATGAGCTGAGTGCTATTAGGTTTAATAATAATGAAAACCAGTACAGGTCATATCCTGAGATGCGTCTTAAGGCTGACGTTGATAAAGACGGAAAACTTGAAAATGTTATATATTATAATGGAGTAGGTTTCCCTAACAGGTTTGTTGTGTACAAGCCCGAAAATGGGAAAATTCTATGCGATAAAACCGTAGAGGAAGAATACTCAGCTATTGAGCCAATACAGTTAGACGAAGGAGACCTTGAAATACTTGCATGGTCGGATTCTGACTACAAGATTATCAAAATCAACAATGGTGATAGTATTAATCCTCCAGAGACGCAATATAATGAAGAACTCAAATACAGTCTTCATAATGACAAAGCCGTAATTGAAATGGGAAGCCTGAAAATTGACTGTTATCTTACTCCTATGCTTGGTAAAATTATTGAATTAAACAGTCCCAACCCCAGTAGACCATTATTTAATCGTCAATCTCATCTAAGTGTAAAAAAATCCGAAGATAAGAAAGACTATTTTGATCTGACGACAAGTATAGGTGTGTATATTTCTGATGTGGAATATATTGACGGTTCCCGTCAAAGCAGATATTCCGAGGTTGCTCAGATAGTAGAATCCTTCAGGTATGATAATGGAGTATGGCTGAAGGCTGATGAAAAAATTAAAGATAGATACAGTAAAAGTTTAAACACTGATATCAAGTTAAATTATGCATGGGAAATGGGATTTGGTGATATAGTATTGGCAAACGGGATATTTGACTTAATCGATAAAGGATTGGTAGATAAAAGGGATGACCCGATCAGTTTAGAGTGTACCATTAACAGCCTTGAAGTAAGTGTAAATAATTACAGGATTTGCTATATAGGAGCAAAATCACCTTCGAATGTCACCAATCAGGGTATTAAGGTAGGAGACTCAGCTCAGAAAGTAATCGAAGCTTATGGTATTCCAGACAAAAGAATGAAAAATGACAGTGAATGGACATATTACTTATATCGTTTTACTGATGTCAAGAAATGGGATGAAGCTGGGTATATCATTTTATGCGATGATTATATGACTTTCAGGTTTAATGAGGCTGGTGCCGTGGAAGAAATATGCATGTCTGCATACATACCTATAGATTAGCATTAAACAGTAGTAATTGATGATTTGAATGCTGTTTTGTGAGTATTATTGACAATAGGAAATAGAAATGTCAGTAAAATTTTTAGTAAGCGTGACTATCGTCACGCTTTTTTCATGACTATAGTCACATTTTATACTCCAAAGGTAACGACTTTTGTTTACTATGTTTACAATATTTTATTAGTATGCTAGTATATACGAAAAAAAGAAAACGATTTTAATTTTTAGGGGGAAGTAAATGAAAAAGTGTTTATCTATTTTACTGATTCTACTATTATTTGTTCAGAGCATACCTTTTGACTTATCCAAAGTGCATGCTTTAGAGCAGGATTCCATAAGGATCATGATGTTTAATACCAATACCGGGATTACAACAAACGGTATATCTCCAAAATTCAAAATTTGTAATACAGGCTCGGAACCTGTAGCCTTGAAGGAATTAAAACTGAGGTATTACTACACGGCAGATGGTGAAAAACCTCAGAATTTCTTTTGTGATTATTCAGAGACAGGAGCTTCAAGTGTAACGGGTACTTTTGTAAAAATGCCGGTTGCGGTTGAAGGTGCAGACCACTACCTTGAAATTGGTTTTTCAGATGAGGCGGGAGAGCTTGAAGCTGCGGGAGATATTGAGCTTCAGGTAAGATTTTCAAAAAATGACTATACGGAATATAGTCAAAACAATGACTACTCATTTAATGCCGCTTCAAATGACTATACGGATTGGGAGTATACTCCAGCATATGTATCTGAAACATTGGTATGGGGAAGTGTACCGGGCAATGCTTTGACACCTTCTGCAACTCCAGATGAAGAAACACAGATTGAAATCACTCCGACTCCGGCACCGACTTCAAAACCTACACCTTCACCGACACATAAACTTACAGCGACATCTACACCTGCAGCAACTCCGACTGCTACTAAGGGAATAGTTGTGACTTCAGCAGCTTCCGGTGAGGATGATTATACAAATAGCATTAGTCAGGCAAAAGTACCGTTAAAGATCTCTGAACTAACTTATGGGGTTATTAATACGGAGAATGATTTGGACTTTTTTACTTTTTCACCTCCTGTGGACGGAAAATACAGGATCGAAGGTGTTGATGGCGCGGATTCATCTATAGGAATACTTTACATAAAGAATGGCTACAATTACGAAGGATTTTCAACAAAGTATAGTAATTATAGTTGGTATTTAGAGCAAGAGCTCACTACTGATTCTCAATATTATTTTGGTATGAGAAGGAAGTTTGATTCATCCCTGCCGGGCGCATATTCAATTAAGGTTTCCTATTTAGACAATGATAGGGAAATGCAAGCAGATCTAAGAATAGTAGACATAACACCAAAGATTTTTATTAAAGGGCAACCTGCTTCTTTTCAAGCAGTTGTAAAAAACTTTGGTAATCCGACAAAAGCAGGCGAATCCTTCAGAGTGGTTTTAAACCTCAAGGAAGATATGCAGCTTTTTACTGAGGAGTATAATACGCCGCTAGAAGAGGGTGAAACAGTAACCCTTCCTGTTAACGCAGAAATAAATGACATACAGGAGGTATTTAAAGAGCCGGGGATCTATACGGTCAGTGCAGTTGTTGATGATCTTAATGCAACAAGTGAAATTAATGAAACTAATAATACTTATACCATGGACCTTGTTCTTGATGATCATGGAAATGATAGTGGAAGTGCAACTCAAATCAGTATTGGAGAGAAGGTTAGTGCTGCAAAAAACCACAGAGATGATCGTGAATATTTTGTATTCACAGCCCCAAAAGACGGAAGATATTTGGTAATGGTTAAGAATGCAGACAATAATATCTATTTATTCTTGCATGATGGTATTACTCGGAAAAGCATATCCAAAGAAGAAATCAGGGATAAAGATTATACAATCGCTGCAGATTTGGTTTCGGGGCAGTACTATATTGAATTTTTGGACTATAGCACAAAGATTGGAAATACTTATGATATTGTCGTATTATCAGATGACTACGGTGAAAAACTGAATTCTGCAGAACTAATGGAAACCGGAGTTGAAGTAACGGGCTCAATTATGCATGAGAAATTGGACAAGGACTGTTTCAAATTTACTGCTAAAGAGACAGGATACTATAGTGTAAGCTGCATCGGGGACATAGATACAAAGGTTACCCTGTATAACAGCAGCGGAGCAGAGCTTGCAAACAATGCAGACAAAGACATTGAAGCTACTATGAAGGCAGGCGATGTATATTATTTGAGTGTTCAAAGCAACAGCGGAACAGGCAGTTATATACTTAAAGTTGATACAGTTGATGCTGATGACTATGGTGATAGCATTAATTCTGCCGGAACTATAAATACTGGTGTTGAGACACCGGGTTCGATTTATGATGAAGCAGTCGATAAAGACTATATCAAGTTTATGACTTCAGAAGCTGGCTACTATTCGATTGACTATACTGCAGATTTTGACGCAGAAATAAAACTATACAGTGCCAATGGCACAGAAATTGAAGTAAATAAGAGCGATAATAAAATCAGTGCAATTATGGCACAGGAAAGAGCATATTTCATTTGTATTCAAAGTATTTCGGGAAAGGGCAAGTATACTGTTAAGGCTGACATAGTCCAACCAGACAAAGGTGATAATATACAAACAGCAGAGTATATTAAAGAAGGGTATGAAAAAACAAGTTCAATTTATGATGAAACATATGACATAGACTAT
>JAAZCB010001422.1 GCA_012513545.1 Clostridiaceae bacterium | reverse complement strand
TTTTTAAGATGTCTGAAAATTTGCATGGAATTCTTTCTACTGGACGCACTACCGCAGTGACACAAAACATATTGATATTTTTGAAAAATGATCTTTTACCAGTATTAAAGAATCTGCTCGAATCGCAGAAATTGGAGTACACACAAAGAAGCAAAGCGCTAAAAGACAATCAACTGTTTGATCTTGATAATTTTTTATCGCAAAAAACCGATCATTATCAAGCCAAAATATCTAATGTCATAATATCAGAGCAGGCGATTATTTCGGCTATTGACTCTGTAAGGGATAACTTTTATAAGACAATAAGTAAACGAATAGATAATGCTTCAGATCGCGATGAATTGAAAAGTGCTATGAATGAGAATTATATCCGTTCAAAAATTGCCGAACTTCAGAGGCAACTTAAAGACTCCTTAACCATAGCTTGCGCACCATTACAAAAAGCAACAGGAGAAGCACTTCAGGATTTTCACCAAAAGTTTGTCGAAGCATATAAACGTCTTCAAAAAATCTCTGATTTTTCAAGTGCATCGAATATATCAAATGTATCTACAAAAGGAATGGATGTCAAAATATCTATCGAGGATTTTGGCGATAAGGTTGACACACAATTAGGTGCTGATGTTATGAAAGCCGCAGGCGGTGCAGGCGCCGGTGCTCTGATAGGGTCATTTATTTGTCCTGGTTTGGGAACAGCTTTAGGAGCCGGCTTGGGTGCTCTGGTAGGTTTCATTTTTAGAAAATCGTTAGACGAGCTGAAATCAGAAGCCAGAAGCTCAATTTGGTCTATCGCAAATGATTGGAAAAATCAAATGATTATGCCATCGCATTCATATACAGATCAATATAAACAAGCATGTGTAAATCTAGTTAAAGATAGAATAGCGAAATACCAATCCACATACGGCAATAAAATTAGTCAATTAATTGCCACAGAAAGGTCCGAGCAGGAGAAATTACTTTCTTTTACTAGATTTACTGAAATGGACATCGATTTGCTTGGCCGCATGAAGCCCAAGGCCGAGGAGATGTTATTGCAATTGAAAACAGCTTCATCACAAAATGTTGAAGCTGAAAATTAATCCACCATAAATCCCCACAAAACAAAAGGAGTAAATGACGATGAAGGATTTAAAATCATTCAATGAGCGCAAAGCACGTTTGGCTTTAATAATAGACAAAACATCTTGTATTTTCCAGGAACTCGAAGATAAAACAGAGGTGACTTTTTTATCTGAATTAAAACAAAAACTTATTTCTAATAAGTTCAAGGTTCTGGTAATAGGTGAGTTTAAGCGCGGAAAGAGTACATTTATCAATGCACTTCTTCACGAAGAAATTCTCCCTGCCTATTCAGTCCCTTGTACTGCAATCATCAATGAAATTAAGTACAGCAATGAAAAAAAAGCCATTATTTACTTCAAGGACAAACCGCAAAATTTATCCCAAAGTTTAGCTCCTGAAATCAAAGAATATGTTAATGCTCATTCTTCTGAAGAACATATTCCCCCACTGACTGTAGATATAGACGAACTCGAGGATTATGTTACGATTACTGATGTTGAGAAAGAGCAAAGCGAATCAGTGGCAGAATCCCCATTTGAAAAAGCTGAGATATATGTACCACTAGAACTTTGTCAAAACGGAATTGAAATTATTGATTCTCCCGGCCTGAATGAACATTCTACCCGCGATAAGGTTACTAATGATTATGCCAGTAATGTTGATGCAATGATTTTTGTTTTGCTTTGTCAACCTCTTGCATCCGGAACGGAATTGCAAAGTATTGATGATTTTCGCAAATGTGGGCATGAAAGCATATTCTTCATTTGTAATTGTTTTGACCTAATCAGGGAAAAAGAACGCCCAAGAGTTATTGAAATGGCAAAAAACCGCTTGGGTACACGCACGAATTTGGGAGAAAAAGGGTTGCATTTTGTTTCTTCCCTTGACGCTTTAGAGGCTAGAGCAGATTTAACTCTAGATAAAATGCGCGAAGAAGCATCAAATTTCCCAAAGATGGAAGCAGCATTAAGTGATTTTTTGATAAATGAACGTGGCAGAATTAAGCTCACAGCACCATCAATAACAATTTCTGAAAAACTTGAAAAGGGTATAAAAAATCTCATTCAAAGCAAATTAGATGCAATGGGACAAGATACAGCCACGCTAAAAGAAAAATACATAAAGCTCGAATCTGATGTTAATGATTTAAAAGAACGAGGGAATAACAACCTTGGAAATCTGGAAGGTAAAATTTCCCAAATTGAACAGTTTTTGGCCAGAAAGACATATGATTTTATAACTTCATTGGCAGAAAAAATTCCAGGCTGGGTGAACTCCTGTGAACCATCTGCTGGGTTAGGAATTCTTTTCACTTCTAAGGCCGATATTGAAAACGTTACTTCAGAATTAGTCAGTTATGCCAATACAAATATAGAACAAGAAACAAATAAATGGCAAGACACAGAAATGATTCCAGCTATGAGAGAAGAACTCGAAAAGTTCAAAGCATTAGCTGAATCATATATCGTAGATTTTCAAAATAGACAAGAAATGATTGCAGGATTTATGCCGAACGATGAAAGTGTTAATCTTGGATCATTTTATGCTGATAGCGGCATTGATTCGGAGATATTTGCAGATCTTTGTAAAATGGTTGTGCCATCAATTCTTACAGGAATAGGCTGCACTTTGTTGACGATTGTAAGCCCCTGGATCGTTATTCCTGCTTTGTTTGCCGCCGGAGGGTTGTCACGTCTCTTCAGCAATGATACAAAAATGGAAAAAATTAAGGATAACGTAGGTAGAGCATTAGCAGAACAAGTAAGAAATGAGGGAGCCAAAAAACTTGTATCAGGGCCATCCGGGTTAAACGACAAATTAAAATCGATTGTTGAATCAATACGTGAGGCGTTTGATCGCAAACTGAAGCAGTCCCTAGAAAATGCCGAAAATGCAATGAAGGAATGTGAGCGAAGCGAAAGCGATATGCTTGAACGCAAGCGCCTATTTGAGGAATTACTTGCAGAAGCAGAAAAAATTGAGAGAGAAAACAAGCAATTGCGCGAAGAATTAAAATAAGGAATTTTGCAATGGACGAAAACACCTCGATTTTATTTGCTGAAAAAGCATTCGACCTTTGTCGCAAGGCATATCGTGCAAAAGATATACCTCTTGCACGCATATACGCACTAAATGCTATCACCCATCATTCAAACACAAAATATCTTGAAGCTTATCTTTCCATCGTAAAAAAAATTCCAGCTTCAGATCGTAGAGTTGCCATTGAAGAAGCTTTAAACATCTATTCAATGGCAATGTATCAATGCGACCCTGAAGAAATCGGGAAAATCCAGGAACTAATTGCCCAGTTAGAAGAAATTCAGGACGAAAGTTTTGCTAGAGATGTCTCATGGGAAAATAATCCCGAGAACACACCTAGTTCAAACAGAGAGCTGATAGAACAATATTCATGGAATGCTCTCCGAAAAAATGGTATGCTTGAAAAGCTAGACTGTGTTAGAGAAAAAAGCATATTATTTCAACAACTGATAGATTCAGGAAATTTAAACTCAACAAGGCGACAACAGTGCGAAAAGGAATTTCAGGAATCAATAACTTTGCTGGATTATCTTACCAAAATTGAGATTTTTGAAAATACTCTCGCAGAAATCAAAAAGGAGCTTGATTCAAAAACTTGTAATATTTACTATACAGCGGCAAGATTGCAAAATGGAGCTTCATTGCTCAGTCAGCTTTGGTTACTTGATGTTTCAAATATTATAACTGATTCCAAGAGTAGACTAAATGCTTTGGCCTTGAAATTAGAGGATTTTGAAAGAAAATATAACAAATTCAGATCAGAACCATTATTTAGAGAACTGAAATCTAAATTGCAAAATGCTATTTCCAAAAAGACTGAACCTGGAGCCAAATTAACACCATTTTTGGTTTATTGGCAAAAGATTGCCCAAGAGGTTTCTCCAAAGCTGTGTGAACTATCTGATTCTGACGCAGTTATGGAACTTCAGAAACTGCTGAATCAACTTAATTCTTTAGCAGAATCCATAG
>JAAZCB010001333.1 GCA_012513545.1 Clostridiaceae bacterium | reverse complement strand
CGTCTGCTAATACCCATGAGTCCTGCACAACAGGTTTTACCAGAGGGCTTTTCCCTTCCGCCTCTAGCTTTTCTGAAACACCGGAAACCCAATTTCCCCATACATTGTTGGTAAGATTAACTCCATTAAGCAAAATATTATTTCCATTATTCATCACCAGATTCTCTCCATCTGTCCGAAGAAAACTTATTTCATTAACATTGTAAGGATTCTTCGATGGATAAGCATCCAATCGTAAAAACTCGTATAACTGTCCCCTGTAAATTATAATCAGAAACAAAAGTGCTGTAACAGACATTCCTGTAATAAGTGGTTTAAAAGCCGGCTTAAGTTTTTCAAAGAAAATCAGAACAGGCAGCATAAAGCTTTTACTTTTGTATTTTTTGCTGTCTACAGACGCAATTACCTGCTTATAAAAGTCGCTTCTCGCTTCATATTCATAAGAAGAATATACACTCGACAAATAAAGCATATTATAGAGTTCTTTACAATTTTCACAAGATGAGATATGCTTTAAAATTTCGTCCTTTTCTTGTACACTTGCACTGTGTTCTTCAAACTCCAGGATTTTATCATAGTAATTGCACTTCATAAATGTAAACCTCTTTTCTTATTCATTTCAAGATTCCTGGCAAGTGTTTTTTTTGCTCTGTGATATTTCATTCTGGAGGCTTCCTGAGAAACACCCATTATTGTTGAAATTTCTTTAAATGAAAAATCCTTAACATGCCGGAGTAAAAAGACAGTCTTTTGCTCTGAATTCAAGCTGTCAATCAAATTCATTATTGTAAGGTATTGTTCTTTTGTTTCAAAGGACTTTTCCGGGCAACCTTCCAAAGAAAATAGTTTTTGCGGAATATCATCAATTGAATAACTAACCGGTTGGCTTTTCTTTTTTTTATAAGCTGTATTGTAGGTGTTGTAAGTTATTCTGTATATCCAGGTAGAAAAGCTGTAAGTATTATTATATTTATATAAATAATTATAAACTCTTATAAATACTTCCTGCAAAAGATCTTCCGTTTCTTCCCTTGAGTGTGTTAATTTATACAGAAAACTGAACAGTTGGTTTTGATATAATCGCACCAAGGAAGAAAATGCGTCAATATCACCTTGAAGAATTTTAGAAATCAGTAGGTTTTCATTGTTCAATGCATATCCTCCCTTAAAAGCAAATACTTACATCTTAAAAATCAACTTCCATAATTCCATAATACAGAAATAGAAACTATTTTTGAAGACAAATTCAGGAAGTTTTATTTACTGTTAATAATAGGTTAAGGAATGAGCGGCATTCAATACTAATTTCCACTCATTCCAATTAAAATCAATAAACATATACTTATTTTAATTATAACTATTTTATGAACAGCTTGTTATTCTACAGGAAACTCATCAATAATATCCAGTATATATCTGTTGAGTAAAACATAATCCGATGAATTTATCTGACCATCACCATTTAAGTCCATGTTTTTTTTCGGAACTGAAAACTCCCTGATTACTTGCAGGAGGTATTTTTTTAATAGTGCATAATCAGTAGAATTTATTTTTCCATCTCCATTTGCATCACCATATGCAACTTCCGTTGAAGTTGGCTTAAAAACTGCATTAATATTCATATCTTCCTCTAAAACAAATTCTATCGTTTCATTAGTCAGCATATCGTCGGGTACTCCTTCCCAGTAACAAAACTCAAAGCCTTCCATTGGAACAGCTTTTAATTTCACTGGAATACCCTTGAAATAAATACCTGTCCATTCACTTGGGTTGCTTACTCCTGGAGTAGAAGCCTTAATATCAATCG
>JAAZCB010001332.1 GCA_012513545.1 Clostridiaceae bacterium | reverse complement strand
CCTTACCATGTGGGCTGATGTTGTAATATGTGACTACAATTATGTGTTTGACCCGAGGGTATATCTAAAGAGGTATTTTGCAGAAAAGGGCGGAGACTTTACTTTCCTGACTGATGAAGCTCATAACCTTGTTGACCGGTCGAGGGAAATGTTTTCAGCGGAGCTTTTAAAGAAGCCTTTTCTAAAACTCAGGAAAGATTTGAAGGAGCTAAGTCCCAAAATATCAAAAACCTCCGGCAGGATAAACAGCTTTATGCTTGAAATGAAAAAGCTCTGCGGGGATAAAAACTGCCATATAAGCAAAGAGCAGCATAAGGATTTGTATTACCTTCTGCAAAAGCTGGTCACAGACTGTGAAGAGTACCTTGTAAAAAACCAGAAAGGTACTCAAACGGAAGAGCTTTTAAACCTGTATTTTGATGCTCTTGCTTTTATTAAAATCTCAGAGTTCTACGATGACAGGTATGTTACACTGATTGAAAATACTGATGATGTGAAAATAAAGCTGTTCTGCCTTGATCCTTCATATCTCCTGGGGGAAGCTTTAAAGCGGGGAAAAACGGCTGTGTTCTTCTCAGCGACCCTGACACCTATGAATTATTTCAGAGAGATATTAGGAGGGAGCTCTGAGGACTATACAATGCATCTTGAGTCTCCGTTCGACGCCAATAACAGGTGCCTTTTAATTGCTGACAAAATATCTACAAGATATAAGGACAGGGAAAGAAGTAAAAGCGACATAGCAGACTTGATCAAAGCGCTTGTAAGCGTCAAGAAAGGTAATTACCTTGTTTTCTTTCCGTCTTATCAGTATATGAATATGGTTTATGTGGTTTTCACCGAAAGATACAGTGATATTAATACGTATTTACAGGAAGCACTTATGGCGGAACATGAGAAGGAAAACTTCCTGAGCCTTTTTAAGTCTGAGCCTGAGGACACTTTTTTGGCTTTTTGCGTATTGGGAGGAATTTTTTCTGAAGGTATAGACCTCAAGAATGACAGGTTGATAGGAACAGCTGTTGTGGGCGTTGGGCTTCCTTTGATTTGCACCGAAAGGGATGTTATTAAAGACTATTTTCAGGGAAAAAACGCAATGGGATTTGAGTATGCGTACATGTATCCCGGAATGAACAAGGTTCTGCAGGCGGCAGGAAGGGTTATCCGGACGGAAGAGGATCGAGGGGTGATTTTGCTTATTGACGACAGATTTTCAAGTATTGCCTATAAGGCCTTGTTTCCAAGAGATTGGTTTTCCTGCAGGAATGTCACAAAAGGAAGTATCAGCGAATATCTGGCAAAATTCTGGAGAAACAAGTAAAATAATGTAAAATATATATAACTTGTTTTTCTTTTACTATTTCAGTTTAATTTGAGCAAATTTTATGGTATTATATCTGATATATGCAATAGCCATTTGTTGGGAGTAGAATTTATGAATCTTACCGGGAAAACTGTCGATGAAAAATACAAAATAATAGAGTTTCTTGGAGAAGGTGGGACAAGCTTTGTTTATAAGGCGAAAGACCTGCAGACAGGTTCTTTTGTTGCCATAAAAGTCATGTAAGAAAAGGTTACAACCAGTTATATTGATGATATTATCAGATTTAAGAGGGAAATTGAAATAGTTGGCAAGCTTAACCATACGAACATTATTCGAATCTTTGACGCTGGTGAGTATAATAATACGCCTTGTTTAAAATTTGTCAGGAAGCCATGACAAACTCAATACGTCATGGCAAGGCCTGGAAAATCTCAATAGAATTAAGATTTATTGACAGAAAGATAAAATTATATATAAGTAATGATAGGATGGGTTGAAAAATAATAAAAAAGGGATTTGGGATTGTCGGAATTGAAGACAGGATAAAGGAATTAAATGGAAACGCCTATTTCAGTTCAATTGAAAATGCCGGTATTTAACTCGAACTTCCACGGGAGGTTTGATATTTATTCTATTTCTATGAAAGGAAAAAACCGGTTGGAATGGGCTTTGATACGTTCAGTAATTGTAATGGGGAGAATATTTGAGATAATAATTCTGTGTCAGAGGTTTGGTGTCCTTTTCAATAATGTGTGAATTTTTTATTTATTTTATTTTATATATAAAAGCACTATAAGGGGGAAGGTGTAATGATTAAAGTTGTTATCACAGATGATCAAAAGCTTTTGAGCGAAAGCCTTAAAAGTATTATTGAAACTGATCCGGAAATTTGTGTGACGGCATGTGTTGAAAATGGAAGGGAAGCTTTTGAACTATGCGCCAGTACACAGATTGATCTTATTTTAATGGATATAAAGATGCCTGTGTGTAACGGAATTGAAGGAACAAGGCTGATTAAAGGTACTTATCCGGATATAAAGGTATTAATACTTACAACCTTTGAGGATGACCAGAGTGTGTATGAAGCATTAAAAAGCGGTGCAGATGGTTATATACTGAAGGATATCAGACCGGAAGAGCTGATTCAGGTTGTCAAAAATACATCAAAAGGCTTTGGAATTTTCAGCAGAACTCCCTTCAGTTCTGTTGTAAGGCACATCAATATATCGAGTAAAGAAGAAAAGCCGGCTGTAGATGCTGTATTTCAACTTAAAGACAGGGAGATTAAGATAATTAAGATGATTGCACAGGGGATGAGCAATAAGGATATAGCTGACAGTCTTTGTCTCAGTGTTGGAAGGACCAAGAATATCATATCCCAGATAATGACAAAAGTGGGCACGAACGACAGAAATCAATTGGCTGGATTTGCCTACAAAAACAAATTTATTTGACAAGATCTATAACATATTATGTGAGGGAGTTTCGCCAGTTCCGAAAAGAAACGACCGGGGATTTTCGGAACAGAAGAGCTCCTTATTAAGCATTTGAAGGATGTTATTGTAACTGAACT
>JAAZCB010001331.1 GCA_012513545.1 Clostridiaceae bacterium | reverse complement strand
TGAATATGTTTATCTTCATTTACAGTTTGGTCCTTATAATTAACCTGGGGGAGGATCACTTCATGAGAGCAGTAATTACAGTTATCGGAAAAGACAAGGTCGGCATAATAGCAGCAGTAAGCAATGTTCTGGCGGAATGCAATGTGAATATACTTGACATATCTCAAACAACAATGCAGGACGTTTTTACCATGATTATGCTTGTTGATATCAGTGGCCTTAATATAGATTTTTCCGAGCTTTCCGCAAGACTCGAGAAAAAGGGCGAGGAAATCGGGCTTTCGATAAGAATACAGCATGAAGACATATTTAATTCAATGCACCGGATATGAGGGGGATTTAAGTGATAAAGCAATTTGAGATAATTGAGACAATAAAAATGATTCAGGAAGAAAACCTGGACATCAGGACAATAACCATGGGAATATCGCTCAGGGATTGCAGCAATCCTGATGGCAAAGCTTCAAGGGATAAAATATATAACAAGATATGTACTCTGGCAGATAATCTTGTTAAGGTCGGGGAAGACATAGAAAAGGAGTATGGTATTCCTATCATAAATAAGAGAATATCGGTTACGCCTATTTCGCTTGTGGCTGAAAGCACAGATGAGGATAATTATGTAAAATTTGCACAAACTCTTGACAAGGCTGCAGACAGTGTGGGTGTGAACTTTATCGGTGGATTTTCTGCCTTGGTTCACAAGGGATTTACTATCGGAGACAGGAGGCTTATATCATCCATACCTGAAGCCTTAAGTGTTACAAAGAAGGTTTGTTCTTCTGTCAATGTTGCAAGTACAAAGGCAGGGATAAACATGGATGCGGTAAGGGAAATGGGACAGATAATAAAAAAGTCGTCACAACTTACAGCTGACAGCGGTGGATTGGCATGTGCAAAGCTTGTTGTATTTGCAAATGTTCCTGAAGATAACCCGTTTATGGCTGGGGCTTTTCATGGTATTGGTGAACCGGAGTGTGTTATTAATGTAGGAGTAAGCGGTCCGGGAGCTGTTAAGTGTGCACTGGAAAAAGTAAAGGGAGCTGACTTTGAGACGGTATCGGAGACAATTAAAAAGACTGCTTTTAAAATAACCAGAATGGGTCAGCTTGTTGCACGGGAAGCATCTAATAGATTAGGGGTATCCTTCGGCATTGTTGATCTTTCACTGGCACCTACTCCTGCTCAAGGGGATAGTGTAGCGCGTATTCTTGAGGAAATGGGTCTTGAAAGATGCGGAACACATGGGACTACTGCAGCGCTCGCTCTTTTAAATGACGCAGTGAAAAAAGGTGGAGTGATGGCTTCTTCTTTTGTTGGTGGCTTAAGTGGTGCGTTTATTCCTGTAAGCGAAGATGCTGGAATGATTGAAGCTGTGCAGAAGGGAGCACTCTCAATTGACAAGCTTGAGGCAATGACATGTGTATGCTCAGTAGGACTTGATATGATTGTGGTACCAGGCAGCACAAGTGCTGAAACAATATCAGCCATAATAGCCGACGAAGCTGCTATTGGTGTTATAAACAATAAAACAACAGCTGTAAGAATAATACCTGCGCCAGGCAAAAAGGTTGGAGATATAGTTGAATTTGGCGGTCTACTGGGATGGGGGCCTGTGATGAAGGTCAACAAATTCAAAAGTAATGACTTTATAGCTAGGGGAGGAAGAATTCCAGCTCCGATGAGCAGCCTGCGGAACTGATTAGAGAGATTTGTTTTTGACTGTTGATAAAGTATTTGTTATATACTTCATATTGAAGTATATAATAGAAATTATATAATCTTCGAATATATAGCTGAGTTTGGATAAAAATATTAATGAAACAATAAATCAGGTTTGATTATTTAATGAGATTAGAATAATGTACTTCTTCAATAAGTCTTGGAGGTGATTAAATGGATTCAACGTGCATGAGGGTTAAATGCGGGGTTACAAATTGCACTTATAACAAGAACATGAAGTGTTTTGCCGAAGCTCTTGAGGTTAATGCAATGGGCGGTAAACATGATGCTGAATTCAGTGAGGAAACCTGTTGTACAACCTTTAAGGACAAGAAATAAAGAATCTGATAATATAAAAGAGGAAGAAGCTTTTATTTGCTTCTTCCTTTTTAATTTAACCTCTTTCGAACGAAGTGAAAGAGGGAAAAGGCGAGGGACTCGATGTGCCGAAGCTTTTTTTGAAAATACCATTTAAGCCTATGTTAATCGGAAAAAATATGATAAAATTAGCTAAATAATATAGGGGAGGTTTTTATGAAACCACAAGTTAAGTTTAACATTAAAGGCTATGGTACACTAACTGCTGAATTATATCCTGATATTGCGCCTACCTCGGTAAATAACTTTTTAAGTCTTGCCAATAAAGGCTTTTACAACGGTCTGACTTTTCATAGGGTCATAAAAGGATTTATGATACAGGGAGGATGTCCTTCAGGGACAGGCACTGGTGGGCCTGGTTATAGTATTAAGGGTGAGTTTTCAGCCAATGGTGTGAATAATAATTTAAAGCATAGTGAAGGTGTTCTTTCAATGGCCAGGGCTCAGAATCCCAATTCGGCAGGGTCGCAGTTTTTTATCATGCACAAGGATTCTCCTCATCTTGATGGTCAATATGCTGCTTTTGGCAAGGTTATTGATAATTTCGACGTGGTGAGTAATATAGCTGATGTTAAAACCGATTTCAGGGATAAGCCGGTTGAAGATGTTGTTATTGAAAGTGTTGAAGTTATTTTGAACGATTATGAAATTGGTGAAATTGAAAAAATATAATTCATTCTTCAATTGAATATAAGGCTTTTCGAATACTTAAAATAAAAAATTAGGTTAATGACAAAAAAGAATTCTCAATTTAGGAGAATTCTTTTTTCTTATTTTGCCGATATAATATATAGAGGTTAGCATATAATACAATAGGTTTATGTTCAAAAAGGGCTATTGTTTTTCACGCAAAGGACTTTGTTTTGCTCTATTTAGTATTAGTTACAAATCATTAATTATGTAAAGTAAAGTGCATATATGTGGACGAATGTGGCAATAATGGGTAATGGTAGCCTGATTATTTATGCAATTTATTTGACAGGAGGTATTCTGATGATAGTTAACTTTTCTAAAACATTTGTGTCTGATGCCAAAGAACATGATCTTATTGCAATTACAGCAGATCAGAAATTTATAGGTTATGGAGAAGTCATTGCTGTATTAGACGAGTACATAATGATTTCCTTTGATAATCGAGCCTCAAAGTTTTTCAACAATATTTTTTACGAAGGAATAGAATATGATATTCAATTTCTATAGAATCTCTAATAAACTGATTCATTAAATTATACAAAAAGTCTTTAAAAGACAGGTAGATTTATTTGAGTCAATAAAATGCTTTGAAAATAACAATTTTTTCTTCTGAAAAAGAGGAACATCATCAACAGATAATTTTTGATGGTATTCTTAAACTTGTATCCTGGTAAATAATAAGTATTATCTCAATATATAAGCTCCTCGTAAAATCTAAAGATTTTATGAGGAGCTTATATATGTTGTTTCTTATGCATATTCAATAGAATTCTGTATATTTTTTTGAAGCAGTACTACAAAATTTCCACAGGATATTTTCATAATTTCTAATTATTTGACGTAATTCTGAAAAAAATATGGTATTTCATAAAAAATATTCTTGAAAATATATAAAGTTTATATTAAAATGTAGTTGGTGTAATTTGGAACGTCTTGTATTAAAAATAGGTATATAAAGTAGGCTGATATACGTAATATTTTTATTCTTTTGTTCTTTTAGTAAGTTCATTTATGCAATTTAATTAATATGATAAAGATTATAATTAGGATTTGTTTTCAAAGTATAAATAGTATTAGCAAGATATTAAGTATTTTCAATTTTTTATTTTAAAAATTGATTGATTCCTATAAAGAAACAAAGAAAATAAGAATCTTAGAATTCAACAAAATAATTTATGATTATAACATTTAATTTACTGGGGGAACAATGAAAAATTTAATTGAAGTATTAGAGAGAGTAAAAGTTGACAGTAAACGGGGAGTAAATTTTATATTTGGCGAGAAAGATGAATTTTTCTTAAGCTATCATACCCTATACGAAGAATCAATGAAGATATTATATAATTTACAGCAGGCTGGAGTGAAACCGGGGGATAAAGTTATATTTCAGTTTGTTGGTATTAAAGAGTTTGTAAGGATTTTTTGGGCCTGTGTTATGGGTGGTATGGTTCCTGTCAATATAAATGCTTGCAGTAACGAGGAAAGTGCAGGAAAATTCTTTAATGTTTGTTCTATTGTTAAGGATTATTTTATCGTAACAGAAAAAAATACATTGGAAAAAATAGAATACTGGGCTAAGAGAATAGATTGTGGTATGGAATTCAATTTAAACTCAAGTCGTATATTGTTACTCGAAGAGCTGGGGAAATTGAATTCATTAGGGTGCTTATATGAGCCTGACAAAGATGAGTTGGCTTTTGTTCAGTTTTCCAGCGGGTCCACAAATGATTCTAAAGGCGTAATGCTTACTCATGGGAACCTGCTTTCTAATCTGGATGCGATTGCAAGAGGCATGAATGGGACTAAAGATGATGTCTCACTAAGTTGGTTGCCGTTAACTCATGACATGGGACTGATTGGATTCCATATGGGGGCAGTTTATTTAGGGTGTACACAGAATCTTATGCCTACAGAGTTGTTCTTGCGAAGACCTATGCTTTGGATTAGTAAAGCATCTGAGCATAAGGCGTCCGTATTATCTTCACCAAACTTCGGTTATAAATATTTCCTGTCTAAGTTTAAACAGGAGGAAGTAGAAAATTGGGATTTATCTAATGTCCGTTTGATTTATAACGGAGCTGAGCCAATTTATCCTGATTTATGTAATGAATTTCTGGATTTGATGTCCAATTACAATTTAAAGAGAAATTCAATGTTTACAGTGTATGGTTTGGCAGAGGCTGTATTGGCAGTAAGTTTTTCAGAATTAAGTTCAGAAATGAAAACTGTTAATATTCAGAGAAATTCAATGACATTAGGTGAAAAAGTTGTTTATTGTGAAAAAGGTGAAAAGAGTATTGAGCTTGTTAATTTAGGGAAAGCTGTTTGT
>JAAZCB010001330.1 GCA_012513545.1 Clostridiaceae bacterium | reverse complement strand
GGAGCAATTGGTGAGGGAAAGATATTCGGTTCGCCTGAAGAGGCAGTTATGGCTTATGAAACAAGAGAAATAGGTCTTCATTCAAAAATAAAGGTTAGAATTACAAAAGAAGTCGATGGTGTGAAAAAAAGTAAAATAATAGATGCTACAGCAGGTAGAATAATATTTAATGAAGCAATTCCGCAGGATTTGGGTTTTGTTGACAGATCAAATCCGGATAATTTGTTTGAGTTTGAAATTAACTTCCTTGTTGGTAAAACCGAGCTTCGTAAAATAATAGATAAAAGCATAAAGGTCCACGGGACAACGGAAACCGCGATTTTACTTGATAAAATTAAAGGCTTGGGATTCAAGTATTCAACCAGAGGTGCGATAACAATAAGCGTATCCGATATGGTAATACCTGAGGTAAAAGCACGTTATATAAAGGAAACTGAGGGAAGAATAGAAAATATCATGAGACAGTATAAGAGAGGGCTTATATCCAATGAAGAGAGATATAACTCTGTAATAACTGCCTGGACCGAGGCTTCCGAGAATATAACACAGGCACTTATCAGTAACCTGGATAGATTTAATCCTGTTTATATGATGTCTCAGTCAGGTGCAAGAGGTAATATTAATCAGATTAAGCAGCTGGCTGGTATGAGGGGACTTATGGCTGATACATCAGGAAAAACCATTGAGGTTCCAATCAAGGCAAACTTCCGTGAAGGCTTAAACGTTATGGAATTCTTCATATCCACTCACGGTGCCAGAAAAGGTCTGGCAGATACAGCCTTAAGAACTGCCGACTCAGGTTACCTTACAAGACGTCTGGTTGACGTAAGTCAGGATGTTATCGTTAGAGAAATTGACTGTGGAACCAGAAAAGGAATTGAAGTTTCTGACGTTAAAGATGGAAATGAAATAATAGAAGAGCTTGCAGAAAGATTAGTAGGGAGATACCCAGCGGGTAACATAATTCATCCTGAAACAGGCGAAGTGATAGTTGAAGCAGATAGAATGATTAACGACCACGATGCCGATAAAATTGTTAAGTCAGGTATGAAGAAGGTTAAAATAAGATCTGTATTAACCTGCCACTCTGAATACGGCGTATGTGCAAAATGCTATGGAGCCAATCTGGCAACAGGAGAAGAGTGCAATGTAGGTGAAGCTGTTGGTATTATAGCAGCACAGTCGATAGGCGAACCAGGTACCCAGCTTACAATGAGAACATTCCATACCGGTGGAGTTGCCGGAGACGACATTACGCAAGGTTTGCCGCGTGTTGAGGAATTATTTGAAGCAAGAAAACCAAAAGGATTGGCGATAATATCAGAAATAAATGGTACAGTAAAGATTGTTGAATCAAAGAAAAAGAGAGAAGTTGTTGTTACTTCCGACGACGGTGAGTCAAAAAATTATCTGATTCCTTATGGTTCACGCATAAAGGTTATGGAAGGGGATATCGTTGAAGCGGGCGACGAGCTTACAGAAGGCTCAGTTAATCCTCATGACATTTTAAAGATTAAGAATATCAATGGTGTTCAGGCATATCTGCTTCAAGAGGTACAAAGGGTTTACAGGCTGCAGGGTGTTGATATTAATGATAAGCATATCGAAGTAATAGTAAGACAAATGCTTAGAAAAATTAAAATCGAGGACGCCGGAGACACTGACTTACTGCCAGGTGGACTGGTCGATATATTTGATTTTGAGGAAGAAAATGCAAAAGTAGTTGCACAGGGCAAAGTTCCTGCTACAGGAAAAAGAACCCTCTTAGGAATTACCAAAGCATCACTGGCTACCGAATCATTCCTGTCGGCAGCGTCTTTCCAGGAAACAACAAGGGTATTGACGGAAGCAGCTATTAAAGGAAAAGTTGACCCACTTGTAGGACTTAAGGAAAACGTTATTATAGGTAAGTTGATTCCTGCAGGAACAGGAATGAGCAGATATAAGGATATAAGCATAAGTACTGTTATTGAGTAATAATATCAAACAAACTTTAAAACCTAAGGCTTAGCAAAGAATCAAAATACTTTGTTAAGCCTTAAGTTAAAAATCTCTGATTTACACACTGATTCATTAGCTTTATCAAACATCTTGACAAATCAAGTTTATGGATGATAAAATATTTCAGTGTGTAAATTTCCAAAATATTTAATGCTGATTTGCTTTTACACATTACTAAGAAGCAAAGGTGTTATGGATCAACTACATTATAGTAGCATCCCGACAGCTTAACAGAATTATTTATGTATTTTGGTATGAGGAATATAAACATAAAGTGTATCTTGTATTATTCATTTCCTGGAATGATTTATTGACAAGAGCACTGCAATCCTGTTTTAACAGGGAGGGTAAATAGTGTTGGAGAATCTTAAAAGCAGTAAAAAGACCGTTGGACTTAAACAATCGATGAAGGTGCTGGAAAATGATGCAGTTAAACAGGTTTTTATTGCTAAAGATGCAGATGAACGAGTTGTAGGGAAAATAAAGGAACTTTGCCAAAAAAGTAATATACCGGTTATTGATGTGGATACAATGAAGCTGCTGGGCAAAGCCTGTGGTATAGATGTAGGCGCAGCGGTAGCATGTATATTAAAATAACAGATTATTGAAAGGAGGTGAAGAAATGCCAACGTTTAACCAGCTAGTTAGAAAAGGAAGAAAGGTTGTTGAAAAAAAGTCAACAGCTCCTGCACTTCAGAAGAGTTTTAACTCACTTAAGAAGCAGCCTACTGATTTGAGCAGCCCTCAGAAAAGAGGTGTTTGCACAGTTGTTAAGACAACTACACCAAAGAAACCTAATTCAGCCTTGAGAAAAGTTGCCAGAGTTCGTTTGACAAACTCAATAGAGGTAACGGCTTATATTCCTGGAATAGGACATAATCTCCAGGAACACAGTGTTGTTCTTATCAGAGGAGGAAGAGTTAAGGACCTGCCTGGTGTAAGGTACCATATTGTTCGAGGAACTCTTGATACAGCCGGTGTTGCAAAAAGAATGCAGAGTCGTTCCAAGTATGGTGCAAAGAGGCCTAAGCCTGGTGCTGCTGCAAACAAGTAAGTTAAGTCGTACAACGTGCCTGGCACGATGTATGTGGATTAGTATATTTTTTTAAAAAGACATATACTAATCAGGTTCCCGTAAAAGGGAATCAAAAAGTTGCAAGTTAATCAGAGTGCTTTGTACGTTGTTTTATATATATATTGGCAAGTACGCAGCGCTGACGCAGTCCGTAAAAATGCCGGACAGCGAGTACCGATGATATGATTGTATCATAAGAAGGAGGGAAGTAAAGTGCCTAGAAAAGGACATATAGCAAAGAGGGATGTTTTACCTGATCCTATATATAATGACAGGGTTGTTTCCAAGCTTATCAACAATATTATGGTTGACGGTAAAAAGGGAGTCGCTCAGAAAATCTGCTACGATGCTTTTGAAATCATTAAGCAGAAGACTGGTAAAGATCCTTTAGAGGTCTTTGAGCAGGCTATGAATAACATTATGCCTGTTCTTGAAGTTAAAGCAAGAAGAGTTGGAGGCGCTACCTATCAGGTTCCTATTGAAGTAAGGGCAGATAGGAGACAAGCTTTAGGTCTCAGGTGGTTGGTTAACTACTCCAGACTAAGAGGCGAAAGGACTATGAGAGAAAGGCTTGCTGCTGAAATTCTCGATGCCACCAATAATCTTGGTTCAGCTTATAAGAAGAAGGAAGATACTCATAAAATGGCTGAAGCCAACAAGGCTTTTGCTCATTACAGGTGGTAATTATAAACCGGCAGTCCGGTTTAGTAAATGCATGATTATGCATAATTTTAAGCTTAGGTGCAAATTTTGAAAGGAAGGTTACAATGCCCAGGCAATTTAGTTTAGAGAATACGAGAAATATTGGAATAATGGCTCATATAGATGCAGGCAAAACTACAACTACCGAACGTATACTATTTTATACTGGTAGGGTTCATAAGATAGGTGAGACCCACGAAGGTGCTGCAACTATGGACTGGATGGAGCAGGAGCAGGAAAGAGGTATAACCATTACTTCTGCTGCTACCACTGCACAATGGAAAAATACGAGAATTAACATTATAGATACGCCGGGGCACGTTGACTTTACTGTTGAGGTTGAGAGGTCATTGCGTGTTCTGGATGGTTCTGTAACGCTTTTTTGTGCCAAGGGAGGCGTTGAACCACAGTCTGAAACTGTTTGGAGACAAGCGGACAGATATAACGTACCTCGTATAGCATATGTTAATAAAATGGACATTATGGGGGCGGACTTTTTTAACTGCGTTAAAATGATGAAGGAAAGACT
>JAAZCB010001329.1 GCA_012513545.1 Clostridiaceae bacterium | reverse complement strand
ATCAAATCCTGACAATCTTGTCTTTACCTACCAGGGAGACGGTGACCTTGCTGCAATTGGTACAGCTGAAATTGTACATGCAGCTACAAGGGGTGAAAAGATAACATCGATATTTGTTAATAACGCGATTTATGGTATGACATCGGGTCAAATGGCACCAACTACACTTATAAACCAGGTTACTACCACTTCGCCATATGGAAGGAAGCCTGAGCTTCACGGTTTTCCTGTAAAAGTCTGTGAACTTCTTTCAACATTAGAGGGAGCAGTATATGTTGAAAGGGTCTCAATGCATGATATAAAAAATATCATGAATGCCAAAAAGGCAATAAAAAAGGCCTTTCAGGTTCAGATGGCCGGACTTGGCTTTTCAATAGTTGAAGTGTTGTCCTCCTGTCCTACAAACTGGGGGTTAAATCCTGTTGAAGCGCTTAAGTGGATACAGGAAAAGATGATACCTGTATACCCGTTAGGTAATTTTAAGGGTAAGGATTTGGAGGTGTGATGAAAAATGCATCAGGAGATTATTTTAGCAGGCTTTGGCGGACAGGGAATTTTGTCAGCCGGAAGGATTCTTGCTTATGCGGGAATGCTTGAAAATAAATTCGTTTCATGGTTGCCTTCATATGGTCCTGAAATGAGGGGAGGAACGGCAAACTGTCATGTTATAATATCGGATGAAGCAATAGGGTCACCTATATTAAACAGTGCTACATCTTTGGTAGTTATGAATGGACCTTCTTTAGAAAAATTCGAAAGTTTGGTTTTAAGTGGAGGCCTTATTATTACTGACAGCTCTCTTGTGGATAAAGAGCCTGGCAGGAAAGATATTGAAGCTGTTTGCATACCTGCTACCAAAACAGCTATGGACATGGGGAATGCTACCTTTGCCAATATAATTCTGTTAGGAAAGCTGATTGCTAAAACCAATATTGTATCAAAAGAGAATTTTGAAGAAGCGTTAAGAAAAACACTTCCTCAAAAGAAACATTACATGATTCCGGAAGAAATGAAAGCTCTGGAATTTGGTTTAGGATTTTGACAATCAAAATAGGAATATCAGGTAATATACAGAGGCAATAAAGTGAATCTTATTGACAATAATATAATTCATGTCAAATAATTTATATAAAAAGTGACTATCACTACGGGAAAAACCATGACGCTAGTCACTTTTTTTATGTGTGACAAGGGACGGTTCCTTGTCACGACAAAACAATAGTGATAAAATATTACTGATTCAAATCAAAACCTGCCGGTTGCGGAGAGTATTCCAAAAAAAGGAATTTACTACCAAACCTCCTTGCCAGAAGTGTTTTTAGTGCATAGAAATATTTCATAATAAGGATAGACTGTATTCTCCAATGATTATACTTGTCGCAGCAAGAAACGCGAAGTAGCCTGATACAGGAAAAAGAAAAAGCATGTATAAGTATTGCGACCGGCGAAGCCCTTCTTTTTGTCAAGGCTGCCCTATATGATTTATGGTTTATAACATTTCTTAATGATGCCAATATTTTAAGCAGAATAAAGGCATTTTAAGCTTAAAATATTAGCTCTTTCTAAACATAAACCATATAGTTTTGGGCGTTCATTTCAGCCTTGACAAAAAGGCAAGCGGTATAATTGCTGATATTTTTCTTATTAAATGGTGTATATCCAAGAAAGAACGAGATACACGCCATTTTGAGTGCCTGTTTTATTGAGGTAAGGTCACTTATGCAAATCACCCACTTTTTGGTGGCAGATGATTTGTGAGACAATTCCAAAAGAAAACTATTCATAAAAATAATCGATTATATGTTATAAAGTAAATCTCCATAAGTCGGGAATGGCCACAATTTTGCATCTACAAGCGTTTCAAGCTTGTCGGCAATTGCCCTTAATTCATTCATTTTTGTAAATACCAAGTCTTTAAACATGCATGCATGATCGTAGGTGTCACCATGGGAAGCGGATGCGGCTTCAACAGCCTTTTCAAGTGAGGATATCGCATTTTTTAAACTCGCACAGAGTGTTGAAACTTCTGTCAAAAGCTCTGTTTGAGCACTTATATCAACATTTAAGCCTGTTGCTTTAATTGAGTGTATCGAATTTGCTATCTGGCCTGTATAGTTGATAACAGCAGGAAGAATCTGTCGTCTTGCCATATCTATCATTGTTAATGCTTCAATATTTATAGTTTTTATATAAAGCTCCAGATTGATTTCATAACGTGAGTGAAGCTCTGATCTATTTAAGACCTTGTGTTTTTCAAAAACCTTAATATTCTTCTCAGAAGTAAGCGCCTTGATCGCTTCAACTGTTGAACGTATGTTTGGAAGGCCCCTCTTTTCAGCTTCCAAAACCCAATCCTCGGAGTAATTGTTTCCATTAAAGATAATCCTCTTATGACCTGATACAATTTCCTTAAGAACCTGCTGTACTTCAGCAGCAAGATCACTTGATTTTTCAAGTCTATCGGCTATTTCGCTT
>JAAZCB010001328.1 GCA_012513545.1 Clostridiaceae bacterium | reverse complement strand
TGAATATTATTTTTCTTTGCTTCCTCCTGAAGTTCTTTATGAAAACCTTCATCCTTCAGAGTTTGCATAACAAAGTAAATATATCCGGCGGCACCAATCAGAATAAATGGCAAATTATAATTGGTAACATAAAATACTATAAGAATAAAACTCAGAAGAACGAAATTCTTCATTTTGAATGCCGCTTTTAACAATTTTTTTAAATTCATCAGAATACCTCCGGGTATACGAAAAAACTAAAATAATCTGTTCTGAAAACATAAACAGGAAAGACAAGCTATTTGTCTGCTGTCTTTCTTGCAAGAATGAACTCGGTTCTTCTGTTTTTTGCCCTGTCTTCTTCAGTATTTTCTGAAGCGACTACCGGCTTGTATTCTCCCCATCCCCTTGCTACAATTCTATTTTGGTCAATTCCCTGAGAAACAAGATAATTTTTTACCTCGGCAGCTCTGTCTCTTGACAGTTTAAGGTTTGTGTCATCACTTCCTACCGAATCGGTATGCGCATCCACAATAAGGTAATAGTTTGGAAACTGCATCAGTATTCCTACAACCTCATTGAGTACAGAAACAGACTCGCTTTTTACTGAAGCTTTGCCTGAATTGTAGTATACCGGAGGAATATCAACTTTTGCCACCTTCTCGGTATTTTTTTCGATGCTTTGATCATCCTGTGCTTCAAATACCTGTTTTGGCTTTTCAGTCGGCTGTTCGTTCCCGGTTTTTTCAAAATTCAATGCTCCTACCAGAAGCTCCTTAACAGACGAACTAGCAGTCAGTGAACCCATAGAACTGTTAGTGTACACCCCTGGAGTAGGTTCAAAGTTTTCTGTTATATCTCCATATTGTTTCCAGGTTTGAACAGTGTCATTTATTATCGTTCCTACCTTCTCCTTAGTACCTGAAAGACCAAAATATTCAAGGTTATCATTTAACGACATAAGCTTTATTTTACTGAAAGATTCTTTTATATCATTAGCTGTAACTTCACCATATTCTTCCGTGTCCATAATTTCAGCCAGCTTTTCATACGCCTTGTCAGGTTTTTCAATAATGTATTTGCTCGCAGCAAACCATGTCCTCAGGAAATTTGCAACCTTCTTCGGATACCTTTCCAATACATCAGGGTTGACAACAAGAACTGTAGGCACCAGTTCAGGCACCTCTTCAGTAGTTATCAAAACCTTTACCCCATCTGGCTTCAAAGCATTTATTTCTTTAACCGCAATATCCATTTCCGGACTCCATGAGACAACCAGGTCTGAGCTTCCACTTTTTAAATCTCCAATTACTTCACCCATCTCCTCGCGTTCAACAGGTTTAATGTCCTGGTATCTAAGTCCTGTCAACCTTAAAAACTTATTTAAAATAAATTTTCCAGTACCATCTCCAACATAGGATATTTTCCTGCCTTCCATATCGTTTAGATCCTTCACTTCTGATTTTGCAATAATTCCATCGGCTCCGCGCGAAAAATCCGTAATACCAACCACTACACCCGATTCGGGATACTTCTCCTGAAACCTTATAAAAGAAGGCAAGGACATTTCGGTTGCCTGTATACGTCCATCCCTCAAAGCCTTTATTCTGTCTACATCATTTGGAATATACTCAACTTTCATGTCTAGAAGGTAATCCTTGTTGTATTCTCTCTCAAGAGCCATCAGAACGGGTGTCCCCCCAATCCAACTGTCAAGGCCCATGACGAATTCTCCCTTATTTACCTTATTTACGTTATTTACATCATCCAAATCCTCGTCATTGTTATTATTCTGTTGGTTTACTGGAGTATTAGTGCCAGAGTTATTTTTCAAAATACCCGGATTTTTATAATAGAAAGCAGCAACAGCAGCGGCTATTATAAGGAAAAAAATTATTATATTTCCCCACTTAATTCTTTTTCCCATTTCAGACCTCCTGATATAAATGTTTATAAGAGAATTATAAACATTTTGCACCTAAACTGCAACTATATTGATAAATGGCTCATTACAAAAAAGCTATATACATGTAAATGTATATAGCTTTTTTGACAGTTCTAAATAAAATTAATTGCTTTGCGGGGGATATATTTCTATGAGATTTAAACAGCATTATGGACAAAGGATACAATTGCAGATATTGGTATATCTGTTACCGAGCCAACTGTGTATACAGGAT
>JAAZCB010001327.1 GCA_012513545.1 Clostridiaceae bacterium | reverse complement strand
TATACAGGGCAAGGTATACTTACTTAAAAAACCTTCCTTATCTACCCTGACAGCCTGAGAAGTAAATCCCAACTCATCTGCGCATTTTTTCAAACCGATAAGATTGGTTCCTTTAAGGTCTGTGCCCATCATATCTCTTAATTTTGTTATTGTAGTTTCTTTTTTATAATGCAGACAGACCATAGCCAGGCAAGCAGCCGCACAATCAGTCGCATCATGTTGTTTAACAAATATGTATTTCATTTTATCCCCTAATTAGTCATTTATTTTAATTATTGGTTCATTATGTTAATAGCATAATTATTGTTAATATGTTAACTTATAGTCTTGGCGATGTCATCACATCTATATCTTACTTATAAGGTTTCTGCGTAAGATCTGTTATTTAGTTTATATTATAATACGAATTGAGAAAAAGTGATTGAAGAAATAATGAAAAAACAGTGAAAAGGTTTACATAATGCAAATTTGCTTCGATTGTGCACAAAAATCTATTTTGTTAACTTTTTTATTTTAAAATAGCATAAAAGCCCTATTGCAAAACGCCTGTTTGCAATAGGGCTTTCCCTGTAATTGTCGTTCTATTATCAGTTGCTTGCAAAAGTATGTAAAACCTTTATTGCAACTGGACCTATCAGAACTACAAAAATTGTTGGAAATATAAACAGAAGCATAGGTATAAGCATTTTTACCGGTGCCTTCATTGCTTTTTCCTTTGCCCGCTGCCTCCTTTTTTCCCTGATCTGGTCCGACTGAATTCTAAGAACATTTCCTATGCTTACCCCGAGTTGGTCAGCTTGTATTATCGAACCTATAAAGGTTGTAAGGTCATTGATATTGACCCTGTCAGCCATATCTTTTAAAGCATCTCTTTTCGACTTTCCTACCTTCATTTCGTTCAGGACATTGTCAAATTCGTCCGCGATAGGTCCTGGCATTTTATCTATAACCTTTGCAAGTGCACCATCAAAACCCAGTCCTGCCTCAACACTGACAGTCAATAGGTCCAAAACATCCGGAAGTGCGTTTGTAATACTTTTTTGCCTCTCCTTGATTTTACTGTTAAGTATCAAGTTCGGAAAAAGGAGTCCCAGACACATCTCGCTTATTACAATAAAAACTATAGCCCTTATATCCAGCTTTATTAAATAAGCCATACCGGCTGTAACAAACGGAAGTCCAAGTATTATCATAACCTGGAGATTTATCCAGTCTTTTATTGAAAGATTAAATGGACTTCCTGCCATTATAACCTTTTTTTCAAACACGGAAGTAAGATCTTTAGGCGCTATTCTGATTATCACTTTACTTATATCATCCAATATAGGGCGGATTATCCTTACGAACAATGGCTGATTAAGTTCAGCTTCAATACCCTTAATGTCTTCCTTTGATATTCTGTCAAGTCGTATGCTTATTACCTTTTGATTCCTGTAAAACACTCCTACAAAAGAATAAAATATAAGGTAGGATGATACAATAACAGAAACTAAAATCAAATACATATGCATAGCTTTCACCTCATACTTCAATATTGACTACCTTTTTGATAAAATAGATCCCCATAGCTTCCATAAATCCGGAAAATCCAAGCAGTCCCAGACCTATAGGATCTGTAAATAATGTAAGTATATGATCCCTACTGATAAAAAACAGAATAATTCCCAGCGCCACCGGCATAAGTGAAATTATAAGTCCCGAAATTCTTCCCTGGGCTGTTACTGTTTTCACTTCGCCTTTAATTCGTATTCTTTCTCTTATTGTAGATGATATATTATCCAATACTTCTGCCAGATTTCCTCCGATCTGCCTTTGGATCAGAACAGCAGTAACTACAAGTTCAAGATCATCACTTCTTACTCTGTTGACAAGATTCTCCAGTGCCTTCTCAGTTGTTGTTCCAAAGTTAACCTCTTTTTGTAAGAAAGCAAATTCCTCTGACATTGGACCCGTCATTTCCTTGCTTACTATATCAACAGCCTGAAAGAAACTGTACCCGGCTTTTAGAGAGTTGGAAATAAGAACAATAGCATCATTAAGCTGGTCATTTAAATGCTTGATTCTTTTTTTAGTCCGGAGCTTAATATACATTGAGGGTATAAACCACCCAACTACCCCACCGACTACCGAGAAAATAACAGCAAAAGGGTTCTGACTGAACAATGCAAATGAAAAGGTACCAAATACAAAGAAAAATATAATACTTACTGTAATAAATTCCTCCGGTTTTAACAAAAGATGCGCCCTCTGTATTTCAAGATGAACCTTTTTCTTGTAATCGTCCAAGAACTTGGCATCTTTAATACTCTTGGAGATTACCCCCAGGCCTACTCTATATTCCTTTTGTTTTATCTTTTTCTTTTCCTCTCTCATCTCTTCTATATTGATATATTTTTTAAGTCGTAACACTGCACTCTGTTTTCCGATGAGTAATTTCAATATAGGATAAAGGAACAACATAACGCTTATAAAAGTAGACAGTAAAATGAATTTAACCATACATCCGCCTCCCAGAATAATGCTGTATTAGTGCTTTAACACAATTCGAAACTTAGTTCAGGCATAATATTACGAAAACCGTCAAACAGAGGCAAAAACATCAGAAGGCAGCATAATCCCTGCTCTTTCAAACTTATCCATAAATTTGGGTTTGATTCCCGTAGACACTATTTCACCAATCAACCTTCCTCTTTCATCCTTTCCTGTCTGTTTGTATACAAAAATATCCTGCATGGTTATTATGTCACCTTCCATACCTGTTACTTCGGATATATGTGTTATCTTCCTGCTTCCGTCCTTTAATCTTGATTGCTGAACAATAAGATCTACAGCGGATGATATCTGTTCTCTGATTGCCTTTACCGGCAGTTCCATACCTGCCATAAGAACCATTGTCTCAAGTCTTGCCAGCATATCCCTCGGAGTGTTTGCGTGGCCTGTAGTCAGGGAACCGTCATGCCCGGTATTCATTGCCTGAAGCATGTCTAGAGCTTCACCGCTTCTTACTTCCCCTACTACAATCCTGTCAGGCCTCATTCTGAGGGAGTTTCTCACCAGATCCCTTATAGTTATCGCACCTTTTCCTTCAATATTAGGAGGTCTGGTTTCAAGCCTCAATACATGCTCCTGACCCAGTTGAATTTCTGCTGCATCCTCTATGGTTACAATTCTTTCATCATCAGGTATAAAGGACGAAATAACATTCAGGGTTGTTGTTTTACCGCTTCCTGTACCGCCTGATACTACTATGTTAAGCCTTGCTTCGACACATGCTTTAAGAAACATAGCCACATTTGGAGTAATTGTACCGAAATTGATAAGGTCTTTAACTGTATATGGCTTTTCCGAGAATTTTCTTATTGTAATGCTTGGCCCATCCAGAGCAAGGGGCGGTATTATTACATTAACACGTGAACCGTTAGGAAGCCTTGCATCAACCATTGGAGAACTTTCATCTATTCTTCTTCCTAAAGGAGCAACAATTTTTTCTATTACATGCATTACATGCTGGTCGTCTTTAAATCTTACATCCGATAAGACCAGTTTTCCTTTCTTTTCAACATATACTTTATTCGGACCATTTACCATTATTTCAGACACTGCCGGATCCTGAATAAGAGGATTTATCGGTCCAAAACCTATAGTTTCATCCAGTACCTCGGAAATGATTTTCTGCCTTTCGTTCTTGGTTATATAATTACTCTCTTCATTAAGGATATTTTCGACAATGGAAATTATCTCCTTTTCAAGAGAATCATCTTCTGCAGAATCAATATCTCTTAATGCATCTCCCTTTATCTCATCGATAATTTTACTATGTATTCTTGCTTTTATGCTGGCATAAGGATCCTCCTGAATCTGACTAACCTTTTTTATCTTCAAATTTTTATTATCGGCAATTTCAGTATTTTTTTCCTTTTGTAGTCTCTCTAAGAGTGACATATTGCTACCCCACTTTCAAATTTAATTAATTGTGAGCATCAACAAAATTATAGGACTCAGCCCCCGAATAATTTTTTAACTGCATCTTTCTCCTTCTCCTTAAGAGGTGACTGATTCTCCTTAGCAATTTCATTAGCAATACCCAATATTGCTTTAGCAACCTTTGTTTCAGCCCTTGTCATAACAAAAGGAAAACCCTTGTTGGCAGAAGTTATTACAGTCTGACTGTCTTCGGGTATGTATGACCAAATCTGGTGCTTCAAGGTACTTTCGAAATCCTTGAACTTAATCCCGAACTGTTCTGAGGCTTTATTCAAAATAATATTAATTTTCTCCTTCGGGTAGTGAAGTGTTTCCATAACATCCAGTCCCGATTTTACGTTTTTTATAGTCGGAAGATCCAGTGTAGAAACAAGCAGGATTTTATCAGACATGTCCAGAGCAGCAAGTACAGTCTCATGGAAACTTGCAGATGTGTCAACGATAACGTAGTGGTAGTACTCTTTTAAGGTATTAAGTATCCTTTCCACATGCGAAGCCGTTATATACTCTGCATATTCAGGCTTTACAGGTGCTGGCAGAACCCTGACTCCTGAAAAATGTGTAACAAGATAATCCTCCATAACGTCGCCGTTTAAAACATTAATCTCCTTGATCAGGTCGCTGATTGTGTTTTTTACGGATGCATTGAGCATTATGGCTACATCACCGAACTGCAGGTCAAGGTCAACAAGTGCAACCCTCTTTTTTGTTGATCTGGCAAGACTGACAGCTATGTTTGATGCAATAGTGGTCTTACCTACCCCGCCTTTGGTGCTGAAAACCGATATTGTCTTTGATTTTACTTCTTCTTTAACCCTGGTTACATTCGACCGCTGCTTGCGCTGAGACTCAATATCGTATGTTTTTAGAATTGTATTTATAAGATCATCGCTTGAAAACGGCTTGTTTAAAAAGTCCCTTGCTCCAGCTGCCATTGCCTTTCTCAAATACTCATTCTCACCCTGGACAGACATAATTATGACAGCTGTTTCAGGAACATTCATTGATATTTCCTCAGTTGCCTTTATTCCATCCATCACTGGCATATTAATATCCATAAGCATTACATCAGGCTTGGATTCTTTTGCAATGAAAACTGCTTCTTCACCATTTTCAGCCTCACCAATTATTTCTATCCTTTTTTCAAATGACAGCAAAGTCTTGACATTGTTTCTGGTTTCTTCTGTGTCATCAACTATAACGATTTTGATCTTTTCCATACCATTACCTCCAATAAAGTATTATCTTCATCCTACTACGTAACTTTTTATTATAAACCTTCAAAATTATTATTAATCATTTAAGAATCATTGTTTTGGTACAACTATGACACCTCTATCACTTAAGACATCATCCTTAAGGGTTCCTTCCGTTGGTATGATCTTGTCGTCATCAACACGTCTCAGAGCCATTCTTATTGAAGCAAATTCACTTACAAAAACAAGCTTTTCACTGTCTTTAGGACTGGCTTCGAGAGTTACTGTCTTTGGCAACTGGGCTTCTGTATTGCCTTTCTTTTCCTCTTCTTTGCCTGTATACTGCCCAAGAGCAAGAACTTTCAAATTCTGTATTACTATTTGAGATTTAGCAGCTTCAATTATGGAATTAGGTCCTATATCCTGTTTTTCAAAGGGAAAGCTTGCTATTATATCCACATAGTCACCAGGCTCTAGAAGATTAGCTACTTCCACCTGTTCATTTACATTCACACTTACAGCTCTCATACCTTCCTTTATGTTATATGAAAGATTAAGGTTATTGTCTTCAACCAATCTTTCCTTCAGAATCTGCTCACCGGCGATTATACGGTCTGCAAGACGTTTTCCGACTATATCCGCTTTATTAAGTACAGCATTAGGATTTAAATAATCCCTTGTCACCCTTACCTGTTTAACATCATCATCTTTTACTTCGTATTTTGCAGACATTGTTTTTGCTGCAACATATACATTTATATATTCCACAACCTCGGGCTTTGTAGTAGCCCCCTTAATGTAAAGATAAACCAATACTGTTGTAAACAAAGCCAGAATAAGTGAGATAATAATTACGCGTTTATTTACTGATTCCATAATGCCCCTCCTTGGTATATTGTGTTATAAAATATACTTGCTTAAGTTTTCTTTTGAAAAACTCCGTAAAGCAAAGATGTTAAAAGTATATTAATGGATTAATTTAACACCCAAAAGACCAAAATCATATATTTCGTCGCTGGTATCCGAATTAACCGTATATATCATAAACCTTCCTTTTAAGGCTGTATTTCCATTGACAGCATTTAACTTTTCGTCAATTCCTTCAATAAAAAATGCAGTAAATCCCAGTACAGTCATTGCTTTCTTACCGCTGGGATCTATTTTATCAACAACAGGAATAACAAGTATTCTGGGACAATCCTCTTTATGGTTATCATATGTACATATAGGTTGGTGATTGCAGCGTTGAATTATCTTTTCTACAAGATTTGTACTGACTTTTGCCGAATCTTCCTTAATAGCATAAATATGATCCCCTATGTTTACACTTTTAATATAACCATAAAGCATATTTGTTTCAAAGCTTCCCTTCCCCTGGTCTAAAAGAACGATTCCCATAGCTTTGTCATTTCCGATTTTATTCGATAATGGATCAAGTGGAGAAAGTATATACTCTTCTCCATAAATGATTTCCTTCTTTTCAACTGCAAAAGGCCTTATGCCTTTATATGAAGTTACGATAGATATTTTTGCGGTAACATTTGATTCTAACTGTTTATCTTTTAACCCAAAGAAACGAAGAAAAACATACTGCAGTTTTCTTCCTGTGTATATAGTGATTTCTCTGTTATTGTCTGAAATTCTTACATCCAATTTGTTTACGCCCTTTATTCTTTTAACCACATTGCTCTCAATAACTTTTATACACTCTTCCCTGCTTATACAGAGGGCCTCGGCACCAAGTTTTGCTATTGTATCTACATCATACCTAAGTTTATATCGCTGATAAGCAATATAACCTATGTCCGTAAAAAGTGCAGATAACAATATTACTAAAATGGTAGAGCAAATGAATATAAGAGAAGTGGTTCCCCTTTTGCTTCCTAGTATATTCATAAATGACGGTGCTCTCATTTTTTATCCCTCACTTATAATGGATTATAGGTTATGAACATGTTAAATTATTTTTTATTCTACTCTCATTACAGTCCTTGATGTCAAATGTACCGGGTTGGGTATAATTGAAGATATAACAGGAGTTAAAAGCATATTATCAAATTCAATAGTAACAGTTACTTCATCACCTTTTTTTCTTAATGTTTCTGCAGGATATATTGTAGTCGTTACCCTTGCCTGATCAAGTGAAGAGGTCATATTGGAAACCATTATATGAAGCTCGGCATCACCAGTACCTACAGCTGCTTCTCTTGCTGCTTCCCTTGAGGCATTGGTTATAACCAGGTAGTGATTGAACAATAAACCGAAATCAATTATCCCTGTTAATATTAGTATTATTATTGGAAGAATCAATGCAGTTTCAACAATAGACTGTCCTTTTTGGTTACCTAGCCTCTGGTTGCCATACATAGTACTCACACCTTTCACCCTTTTACAAACACGTTTACAATAACTCTTTTTGAAAAAAGCTTTGGGAAATGACCCTAAAAAGCTGCCCTATCTGTATATGATAGGGCAGCTTTACAGACTTCAATATTAAGGCGAGGTTGTTGACAAGCTGCCTGATACTGACTCAAACAAGGCACTGATTTGTGGTCCTAATATGTTCAGTCCCACTATACATACTACTGCTATCAGTGCAATTATAAGTCCATACTCAACCATACCCTGTCCTTTTTTACTTCCTCTCAACGCTTTTAAATAATTCCAGTACATCTGTAACATTTTAATTTCCACCTTTCATTTTTTTTATTTTTTTTGCAAAAAATTAATAAAGTATTTAAGTTTCGTGTACCCTTTAGAAAAGTGACGAGAAGTAACCATAATAGAATTCAAACAGAGTTGTTCCTAAGAAGCTGACTCCTACCAGTGCTGCCACCGCAATTAGAATCAGTACCAATGCGTACTCAACAAGTCCTTGCCCTTTTTGCTTTCTAAACAGACCTTTAAAAACACTTAACAGGTTCATTATTTTGTCAAACCCCCTTGCCTACAAGGTTTGTTTAACAGCTTATATTATAATTATAAAAGCTTTAGGGTTTTTATACTATCCATCACTTGCACCGATTTGGATAGCCTATTGTTCCTATATAATAATCGGGAAACAGTTATCACAATTACCTTTATTATAGGACTATTTTGCTATTGAAATCTTAAGCTATGCAGTCTGTAATAGCCTAACATGGCTTTTTGCCTGATTTCCCTTCGGGAAATGGCTCTTACAAAAAGCTTCGGGACATCGAGTCCCTCATCTTTTGCCTGATTTCCCTTCGGGAAATGGCTCTTACAAAAAGCTTC
>JAAZCB010001326.1 GCA_012513545.1 Clostridiaceae bacterium | reverse complement strand
GCTTCTTGACGCTTACTGATAATGTCGAATTTGTATATAAAGTGGATAATTTGTACAGTATGGAGTGCGACCGCAGCATCCGCTTTGATGACCCAACCATCGGTGTGGATTGGGGAATAAGTAATCCTATGCTTTCAGAAAAGGATTTAAACGCACCTCTACTAGCCGATAGTGATTGTAATTTTGTTTATGAAACCAATGGAGGAGAACATTGATATGAAAAACATCCTAGTTACAGGCGGTGCCGGATTTATCGGCGCTAACTTCATATTCTATATGCTCGAAAAGTATCCGGAGTACCGCATTGTGTGCTTGGACAAGCTCACCTATGCCGGTAATCTCTCAACTTTGGCTCCTATTATGGACAACCCTCAGTTCAGATTCGTTAAAGCTGATGTCTGTGACCGTGAGGCTGTGTATAAGCTCTTTGAAGAAGAGCATCCGGACATCGTTGTCAATTACGCAGCAGAGAGCCATGTTGACAGAAGTATCGATAATCCCGGCGTATTTCTTGAAACGAACATCATGGGCACAGCTGTGATGATGGATGCTTGCCGGAAATATGGGATAACCAGATATCATCAGGTATCAACAGATGAGGTCTATGGTGACCTTCCTCTTGATCGTCCTGACTTGCTTTTCACTGAAGAGACTCCTATCCATACAAGTAGCCCATATTCAAGTTCTAAAGCCGCAGCTGACTTGTTAGTCTTGGCATATCACAGAACCTACGGTTTACCGGCGTCAATATCCCGTTGCTCCAATAACTATGGACCGTATCACTTCCATGAGAAATTGATTCCGCTTATGATTGCCAACGCCCTCAACGACAAATCTCTACCCGTGTACGGTGAAGGCATCAATATCCGTGACTGGCTTTATGTGGAAGATCACTGCAAGGCGATAGACCTTATCATTCATAAGGGCAGAGTCGGCGAGGTCTACAACATCGGTGGCCATAACGAGATGCGGAATATCGATATTGTGAAGATGATCTGTGATGCTCTCGGTAAGCCGTACTCTCTTATTACATACGTAACTGACCGTAAAGGACATGATATGCGTTATGCTATCGATCCCACTAAGATTCACAATGAACTCGGATGGTTGCCGGAAACGAAATTTGAGGATGGCATTAAGAAAACCATTGATTGGTATCTCAACAACCGCAAGTGGTGGGAAACCATAATCTCCGGTGAATACCAGAATTACTACGAAAAGATGTACGGAAATAGGTAACTGCCCAATCGATAAACAACAACTTACTACAAACGAATGCATTAATGCAAAGGAGAATAAAATAATGTCTATTCAAGTTTTAAAGCCAAAGTTTCACATAGATGAGTGCTTGGATGCTGTAAAAGAATGCCTGGAAAAAGGTTGGACCGGTATGGGATTCAAGACGGTTGAGTTTGAGGAAGAATGGAAGAAGTATACTGGCCATCCATATGCCTATTACTTGAATTCTAACACAGTCGGTCTTCACCTTGCAGTGAAGATCCTGAAATTGGAAAACGGCTGGAATGACGGTGACGAAATTATCTCTACACCGATTACATTTGTATCCACTAACCATGCTATCCTCTACGAAAATATGCATGCAACATTCGCCGATGTTGACGAATATCTCTGCCTTGATCCTGTTGATTTAGAGAAGAAGATTAACAACAGAACTCGTGCTGTTATTTTCGTCGGTTACGGCGGACGTGTTGGACAGCTTGATAAAATCATTGAAATCTGCAAGAAGCACAATCTGAAGCTCATACTTGATGCAGCTCATATGTCTGGTACCCGTGTGAATGGCGTTTGCCCTGGTACTTGGGATGGTGTGGATGTTACTGTCTATTCTTATCAGGCTGTCAAGAATCTTCCTACTGGTGATAGCGGTATGATTTGCTTCAATGAAGAAAAGCTTGATAAGATGGCACGTCAGATTGCTTGGCTTGGTATTAACAAAGATACATATGCTCGTTCCAATAAAGGCACATATTCTTGGAAGTATGATGTTGATTACGTCGGCTATAAGTATAACGGAAATGCTATTATGGCTGCGATTGCGTTAGTTCAGCTGAAGTATCTGGACGAAGAAAATGCTCGCCGTCGCCAGATAGTCGAAATGTATAACAAGGGCTTTAAGGACAACAAGAAGATTCAGATTATTCCTGCAAACTACACTGATGAGTGTTCTTTCCATCTGTATGAGCTGGCGGTTCCTGATAGGGAAGCACTATTGGATTACCTGTCTCAGAAGGGTATCAACTGTGGTGTTCACTACCGTGACAATACTGAGTACAGCATGTATCTCTATGCACAGGGCACCTGTCCGAAGGCACATGAGATTAGCCAGCATCTCATCACAATGCCTCTACATATGTGGCTGACCGATGAGGAGGTACAGAGTATTATTGACGGTGTGAACGGGTTTATAAAATGAGTGAAGTAATTTTAAGAAAAATCAAAGCATCAGATACTGACAACATTGTTCGGTGGCGAAATTCTGATTCTGTAAAAAGGAATCTTTTTACTCAGTCTGAATTAACTGCAGAGCAACATTTGGGCTGGCTGAAGAGCAAGGTTGAAACGGGGTCTTGTGCTCAGTACATCATCGTTGTTTCAGAAAATAGTACAAACACGGATATTGGCACTGTATTCATCAAGAATATTGACAGGCAGAGCAATAAAGGTGAATTTGGTATTTTTATTGGTGAAGCTGATGCACGTGGGAAGGGATATGCGAAGCTTGCAACAATTGAAATCTTAAAAATCGCTTTTGAGAAGATGATGCTAAACCGCGTATTTTTAACTGTGATGGCTGATAATATTTCTGGGATAAAGGTATACGAAAAAGCGGGATTTCTATGTGAAGGTGTATTAAGGGAAGACTATCTACGTGGCAACACCTACGTCGATGTTCTCGTAATGGGGGTAACGAAAAAAATGTGGTTGAAATTTGGTAATATTTCACAAATTGGGGGGGTACTCCTACCTAATCAAATCGCTATTTGTGCTACGCTTCCCGACTCGAATGCGAGGAGGACGGTAGCATGAATAAACCCAAAATTGCAATTATTGGTGCGAATGAGGCTATCGATATTCTCATCCGTAAGGCAAAAGAAAAAGGTTATGAAACTCATGTGTTTGCATGGGAGTGCGGAGACCCTGGTGAAAAGTCTGCAGACCACTTTTATCCTTTGAGCGTTGCTGATAAAGAAAAGATTCTTGAAATCTGCAAAGGTTTAAATATCGTTGGCGTGACATCCATTACTTCTGATTTTACCGTAAACACAGTAAATTATGTAGCTCGCAATCTTGGTTTAGTCTGCAATAGCGAGAAAACAGACGCGGTTGCGAGAAACAAGTATTTAATGCGCTGTACGTTCAAAAAAGCGGGTTTGTATACTCCATGGTTTACGAAAGTAGACAAAAACACGGATTTGCAGTTCATGGAAGAACATGACTATTCTGTTATTGTTAAGCCGACTGATAGATGGAGTAGTAAAGGCGTTACAAGAGTCGATAAATTTGATGAGTTGAGAGCCGCTGTGGATTATGCTACATCAGAATCCTTGACAGGAGAAGCCATCATTGAAAATTTTATGGATGGTCCGGAGTACAGTGCTGAGTGCATCTGCCAGGATGGGGTCTGTCATATCCTCGCATTTACAGAGAAAATGACAACAGGCTATCCGCATTATATAGAAACTGGACACACACAGCCAGCCAGTATTCCAGAACACCTGAAAGAGTATTTGACCGATGTGGTTAAAAGAGCTGTTGCAGCTCTTGACATCAAAAATGGTGCCGCTCATGTAGAGTTCCGTATCATTGATAATAAGGAAATCGGAATTATTGAAATAGGAGCTCGTATGGGCGGAGACTATATTGGCACTGACCTCGTGCGTCTTTCAACTGGCTATGACTATGTTGAGATGGTTATTGACGTTGCCTGCGGAAATAAACTTGTATTTAATGTTGGAAAACATTGCAGTCAAGCAAATGTTCGTTTTGTCTTAGGTGAACCCGACATTTCAGAATTGGAAGTAATTAAAAATAGCACGAAATATACAATTGAGAGATTAATATTAGAAGATTCCGTTTTTTCTCGCGAAGTGCTGAACAGTTCAGATAGATTTGGATACTTCATATATACAGGAGCGCAGAAATAAATATGAAAAATTACTATATTTTTGGAACAAACGCATTAGCTTTGCTTCTTTATCATTATATTATGACTGAAGGTGGTAATATTGATGGCTTTGTTCTAAATAAAAAATATATTGCTGACAAATCAGGTGAAGAATTACCGCAAGATCTGTACGCAATTGAAGATGTGATTGAGAATCATGGTACAGAGAATGTCGGCGTTTACGTTCCAGTTGGTTATACTCATATGAATGAAACGAGACACAGTGTATTTTTATGGCTAAAAGAGCATAAAGTTAAAATCTTGTCGTATATCCATCCAAGTGCCACCATTGCGACTAACGCGACCATAGGAGAAGGCTGCGTAATTTTAGAGCATGTGATAATACAACCTTTCTCAAAATTAGGTGACGGGAATATTTTATGGAACGGAACCAATATAAGCCATCATTCTTGTATTGGAAATTATAATTGGTTTGCTGCAAGCGTGACGCTGTCAGGCAGAGTAAAAGTATACGATAAATGTTTCTTTGGGTCGGGTAGCGTTTGTAAAAATGATATTGAAATACACAATAAGGTATTAGTAGGAGCAGGGGCTTATGTGTACAAATCATTACCAGATAGCAGTGTTTTTGTTCCACAACGCGGTATCATTCTTGAGAAAACAAGCGATGAGGTAGTTTTACTTTGATGCCATGGCGTGGTTCATGAGCTAATCCGCCATAGTAAAGGATACACCTGCTGGCGCATAGCTGATATCACGGTGTTTGGTAAGACGGGAATATAAATGCATCACGAAGCAGGTGAATCAAACTACCTGCACATTGCTTATATAGGGATATGAAAAAATACTGTTTATTGGTTAGGTGCTATGCTGGTATAGTAATAAAAACTATTCAAGTGAGGAGGGCGTGACTTGAAGATTGATCTGCATTGTCATACAAAAAGTGTCAAATGTGGCGATGGCACAGGCCGCAATGTTACGCCTGATTTGTTTCGCAGCAAAATCATTGATGCAGATGTAAAAATTGTTGCCATCACGAATCATAATTCTTTTGACTTTGAACAGTATAAGTCGCTATGTGATATAATCCATGACATTTGTCAAGTGTGGCCTGGTGTAGAAATTGATGTCAAAGATAATGCGAAGAAATGGCACTTGATTGTAATCGCAAATCCGGATAAAGTGGAGGATTTTTCAAGTCGAGTAAACCTCCTGTTTGTTGATAAAAATTTGGAAACATGCACACATACATTGGATGAGGTATACGAAGCTTTTAATGGGTGCGATGTTATTTACATCTCTCATTTCCATAAGAAACCAGCGGTTACCGAAGAAGATTTAGAAAAATTACTTGAATTGGTTGGTGATAAGTCACGTGTATTTAACGAGACTCCTGACCATAGAACCCTTGGAGTCTTTGCAAATTACAACTTCAATGTAATGATAGGTAGTGATGTTAAGGAGTGGAAAGAATATGAGAAATGTACTTTTGCTGAATTGAGGTTACCAGTCGAGAACTTTTCTCAGTTTTGTATGTTAGCTAAGCGTGACCCCGTAGTAGTAGAAACACTACTTAACAAGAAACAGCCTTATGAACTTAAAGCTTCTCCCCATAAATCAGTTCATTTTATATTAAGAATTTATCCCGATGTCAACATACTATTTGGTCAAAAAGGTACCGGAAAAACAGAAATACTTAAATCTCTTCATGCTGAAATGCTTGCACAAGGACTTGTTTGCAAAAAGTGTATTGCATCAGAGCGTGGAAATGAGTTTGATGCCCTTATGAGTCTTCGCGACATGGAAGCGGATTTAGGAAAAGTTGGTGCGTCACCATGTAGTGAAGAATTCGACGCTTTATCCAGCTGGACCGATGGTAATCCGACTCAATTTGCCAACTATTTGAACTGGTATCGGACTAGGGGAAATAGTGGCAATAAGAGTCGAATGAAGATCACAGAGGCCACCGACGTTCAATATGTCAAACCTAATAACTATGATGAACATAAAAAGGATAAAAATGATATTGACGCTGTAACAAAAAGGTTGCGTGGAATGAATGTTTCCGAGTACATCGGAGAAGATCTCAGTCATAATTTATTTGAAGCGTTAAATGTTTTGATTCAAGAAATTCAGATAAAACGTAGAGATGACTTAATTGCTGAATATTCGATAAAACTTACAAATGCAAGCATTGATAACATAAAAAGAATTGCGGATCGGAACTCAGATACAGTCTCAAGACCATCATCGACCGGCCTAAGGGATTTGGCTCAAAAGCGAATTGAGCTTTTACGACTTGTTAATAAGATATTGGATAATCTGTCAAGACCAGAGCACAACGAAAGAGTGAAATTGGGGACACTTGAAGACAAGGGCGATATATTTATAAATCGAAAATATAGAATGCTATGTGAGAATTCACGCACTAGCGAGTTTATGGAAGGCATTAGGTTCCTACAAGAATTAAAGGAACGTCTTGAATATATTAGAGAGCATATTTTCGAAAACGACATTTCATATAAGCTCAGTGAACTGTTGGATAAATTTGAAGAAAAGAGTATTACTTCAACAAAATGCTTCCTTGGAAGATCAAAACAGATAATTACTGACGACAGTGCTGAATACACACCATCGAATGGCGAAAAAGGCATCTTGCTTCTGCAGCAGACATTGAGCGAGGAAGCTGATGCGTATTTCCTTGATGAACCGGAACTTGGTATGGGCAACTCTTATATTGATACCAATATAAGACCGTTAATAAGTGCTTTGGCTAAACGCAGGAAATGTATTATTATCGCAACGCATAATGCGAATATTGCTGTTAGAACGCTTCCCTATATGTCTATTTATCGCGTTCATCAGAATGGGGAGTATACGACATATGTCGGCAATCCTTTTAATGACAGGCTAGTAAACATTGATGATGAAAGCGATATTAAAAGCTGGACGGATGAAAGTTTGCACACCTTAGAAGGAAGCAAAGAAGCATTTTATGAAAGGAAGGATATCTATGAGTCAAAGAGTAATTAATGTAAAGCTTTCAGCGCTTGATGAAGATACTGATATTTTATCCTTTCATATCAGTGAAGACGATCTGCCACAAATAAACTTGAACAACGCTACATGTCAAAACGACTTGAAAAACGTATTTACCAAATTATTGCAACTTGCTGTTGAAGATGATATTAGTTTAGAGTTTTCTATTGAAGATGGGTATGCGAGAGGGCTATACAAAGATGTTTGTTCAGAGTATATAATGGATATCAATCGCGAACTCCGCGAGGCAACGGAAGCTATTAGACGTGAACTTAGTTCACAAGCATAGTGCTTTGAGATCGATAACGCTCTTGTCAAAATCACATTACATAATGCAGGGAAGGTAAACAATAATGTCGCTCATTGGAGTATTCGCAAATTTGGCGTTCTTTAGGGACCGGTAACAACTAGGGGATCTACCCTATTAGTTTGTATAAATGTTTGAGGTGGAGAGGGGAAAATCAAATGAGCTTTAGTAATCTTTATAACGATATATTAAATAGGAAAGAAAAAATCAGCCTAATAGGGTTAGGCTATGTGGGTATGCCGATAGCAGTATCCTTTTCAAGGAAGGCGGATGTTATCGGCTTTGATGTGAATCAAGCCAAGATTGATTTATACAAGAGTGGTATTGATCCAACTAAGGAAGTGGGAGATGAGGCTATAGCCGCTTGTACTGTGGATTTTACTGCCGATGAAACGCGGCTTAGAGAGGCTAAGTTTCATATCGTAGCCGTTCCCACCCCGGTAAATGTGGATCATACTCCTGACCTGTCACCGGTCATTGGAGCCAGTACTACCCTGGGTCGTAATCTTACCAAGGGTTCCATTGTGGTATACGAATCTACCGTATATCCCGGAGTAACTGAAGAAATATGTGTTCCTATATTAGAACGGGAGTCGGGCTTAAAGTGCGGAGTAGATTTTAAAATTGGTTATTCGCCGGAAAGAATAAATCCCGGGGATAAAGTGCACAGGCTTGAGACTATCGTCAAGGTTGTGTCCGGTATGGATGAAGAATCTCTAGATATTATTGCCAAGGTATATGAATTAGTTGTC
>JAAZCB010001325.1 GCA_012513545.1 Clostridiaceae bacterium | reverse complement strand
CGCCTCAGCTGATATCTTGATACCTGGGCAGATAACTCCCCCAAGATATTCACCTTTTGAGGTTATTGCACAAAAAGTCGTTGCCGTACCAAAATCCACAATTATCAAGGGACCGCCGTAAATCTCCAGCGCAGCGACTGCATTTACAATTCTGTCCGCTCCAACCTCTCTCGGATTCTCATACTTGACATTTATACCTGTTTTTATACCGGGACCTACAATTATAGGTTCTACCTTAAAATATTTTCTTATGGCATGTTCAAGCGAGTACATAATTGGAGGAACAACAGATGCAATAATAACTGCCTCAACGCTAGCCAGGTCAAGTTTTTCATGATTAAAAAGACTGACGATAAACATACCAAACTCATCTGAAGTCTTTTCCCTGTCGGTTCCCATTCTCCAGCTGTTAAGCAGTTTTTTGCCTTCATATACTCCCATTACAATATTTGTATTTCCAACATCTATTACAAGTATCATCTGATAATTTCCCCCGAAATAACTATATACCTATTCGCAAGCTTTTGATTTCCTTAATCTCCAATTCTATTTCCTTTTCAATTCTTCCTATGTCAATTTTAATATCCTCTAGTGTCTCTTCTGCTTTTATCCTGTTTGCTGGTTTTTGCAGATTGCTGCTGTTTGCGTAGTTCTGTCTATTATACCCATTATCTCTGAAACTGTTACTATTTCTTTGCGAGTTGTTATCCCTGTAGTTGTTATTCGGCTTGTTCCCATACCTGCTCCTGTTGTTATCCCTAGAGGTTGTTTGATTCTGGTTTGGGCTCTGACCCTGGCTCTGATTCTGGTTTTGATTTTGACTGCGGTTTTGGCCTTGTCCCTGCTTGTACCCCTGATTCTGAGGCTGTTTCTGACCCTGGGCTGGTCGTTTTGCTTCAACGGAATGCTCACCTGTGCTGCCGCCTGCTTCCTGATTTGGTCCCTGATTGCTTTTCCTTCTGTTAAATTCCTTTTTCCTAGTTCCTTCCATAACTAATGCCCCCTTCCCAAAAAATTCGCCTCATAACTGACAGTTTAAACTAAACATATAAACAAGCCGGTGAAGCAAACTTTTTTATGTTTATTTAAATTCGCAACAACTTTTTCGCATTTAACCCTAATATTGCCTTTTCAACTTCACTTCCCAACATAAGTTCCCTTATTTTTATTATTTCTTCAGACTGGTCCTTCCAGGGAGAGTCTGTTGCAAAAAGGATTTTCTCATAACCATGCTTTCCAATTATTCTTTTTAACTGCTCTGTACTGATAGAACCAAGAGAATAGGAAGTGTCGAGGAAGATATCCTCTCCTGCCAGAATGCTTTCCACTTCATCCCATAGAGAAAAGCCCCCCATATGTGCAGCTACAATCCGGGCTCCGGGGTATGCCTTAACAACCCTTATGAGTCTCTCCGGCGTAGCATGGCATGGTGGAGGAAGTCCTATGTCGACTCCGGTATGGAACAGTACTATTAAACCGAGTTTAAATGCCATTTCATATATCGGAAATAAATTTTCATCATCAACAAAGAAATTCTGGTAATCAGGATGAAGCTTAATTCCTTTGAGACCAATGTCCTTAATTCTCTTAAGTTCATTTTTCCATCCCTCAAACTGTGGGTGTATACTCCCGAAAGCGGTTATCCCACTGTCCTGAATTTCAGATGCCCATGTGTTTATTGTTTCTGTCTGGGAAGGTTTGGTTGCAATTGTGAGTACTACGCAATGGTCTACTCCAGACTTAATCATTGAGTCTTTTATTCCATTTATTGTCCCGTTCAGTCTTGCCGGTATACCTGCTACGCTTGCCAGTTTCGGCACTGCTTTTACTGCAACTTCATCAGGAAAACAGTGCACATGAAAATCCACAATCATTTTCTATAACTCCCTATAAAATGTTCACTTTACAATTATATATATAAAGGACCTTTTTAGTCAAATATATCCCAAAAGGCCCCGTACAGATACCTCTCCGGATAAAACCTCCCTCGTAATCCCGTCACGGCAGTCAACAACAAGCTTTCCCCCAGAGGTAATATCCCTTGCAATTCCAATATATTTCATGTCTTTAATTGTTATACACACCTCTTTTCCAAGAGTTAAAGCTCTCTTTTTCCAGTCTTCAAGTATCTCATTCAGCCTGCCATTGTTAATTCTTGCATAAATATTGTCAAGATTATATAATATCGATTTGAT
>JAAZCB010001324.1 GCA_012513545.1 Clostridiaceae bacterium | reverse complement strand
GGCGATACGCGAATCACGGACACCGCTCAGTTCAGTGATATTACGCTCGACACAGTCGGGAATCCAGCAGAGCCCTCCTTTTGTCGCACGGAGATCGTAGCACCGTGCTGCCGGATTAACGGAAATTTCTTCGATTCGCTTCCATGGAAGCTGTATCTGCGAAAGACATGCAAAAAGTTCAAGCTTCTGTCCGTTGACAACTGCGAGAACCACCAGATTCTTTTTGAGCTCTGCACTGAACTCTCTTTTGTCTTTCCCTCTGTTCTTTGCAAGGAGGGAAATTTTGAAATTACCGTCACCGACACCAAGATACTCGTTGTAGAGCCGGTATTTGCTGCTATCGGACGGGTCGGTGGTGAAAACATATACATATTTATCCTTGATGTATTCCAGATCGCAGAGAACCAGTTTGTCGTCCGTATTGTAAAATGAGACCAGATCAAATTTGAAGACAGTTTCGCGGAATGCCATCATTAACATAACATTGTCTTTTTTAGCCATTATAAACGGTCTCCTCTATTATAATATGCTCTTCCTGTCCGTCATTATGGATAAGCGTGTATTTCTCACCTTTTTTTACATCGGTAAATGCGACAGTGAGCATTCCATCTCCCGCGACCTTATCATCGGTAATGGTTCTGGTCTGTTCATAATCAGAATCGATTCCCTTAAGAACCACTTTGTCATCATACGTGGTGGGATCCTCCGGAGCAATATAGAGAGTAAATTCGAACTCTGCAGTACTTTCTACAGCAATCTCACACCGCACACTCGCCTTACTTCTGGCAATTCCCTCAAACTCAAGCTTCGACTCTTCACCTTTACCACTCTTATCCGTAACTACCCACTCTCCCCTGCCAATTCCTCCCTGAATTTTCCCACGGGCCGTATCGACACGCATTGGAGGATCCTGGGATGTTTCAAAAATATCAAACGTAATCCCGGCACCTTCAGGCATTCCGGTGACATCAGCCATAAGAATTATTGTATCACCAAACGATGCCTTTTTTTCTGCATCCTTATCCTCAACCTCGGCCTTTTTCTCTCCCTCTTTCTCAACCTTAACCTTAGCCTCAACCTCAGCCTCTTCCTTATGTTCCCATCGTGGATTAGTAACATTCACCGGGCCGCTCACCACCTCCAGATCATCAGTGAGACATACCTCTTCTGCAGCCTCCTCATCCTTACCAAAAGGAAAACACATGGTATAATGAGCAGTAGACATCATTTTTCTCATATGGGAGTCCCGAAGCGCATTATAGGGATATTGAAGAGGCATTATAATACCATCGTCAACAAGCTTTTTTAAAAAGGCGATTCGACCCCGGCGATCATCATACCGCTGACAGAACTTGTTAATATTGTAGTTCATCGCCTCGACCGGGGTCAGTGAAGACATCACCTGCATCGTCAGCATGATCAGTTTGTGCAGCGGCAGATCTATGAGATAATTGTAAACCTTACCGAAGTCACCTTCTGTAAACGGACAATTTAATGGATTCATTGACGTATTGCCTCTCTTTTATCTAATCTTACTTTCATACTTCTTACTGAATACTGAGATCAATTTGCATTGCATTTTTCACATTTTTCGCGATTCCCCACTGCTTTATTTCACTTCGTTTAGTACAGGTTCACACGTTGGCTTCGACCTTTCTTCGCCCCACCTTATTAACGGCTTATATTTACACATACTTGACTCCCGCTTTATGAGAAATTGGTATTTTGACTTTGTTGTTATTACATTTAATAACTTTTTTGTAAATCATTTATTATTGTAGCAAAAGAGCTATTCTACTGGCTCTTCTGATATGGGTAGCTAAACGGCTACCATCTGATCGTCTTACTTAATCTGCTGATTTTTTTCCCTGACCCTGTAAGGATCAAATATTTATAGGAAAAGTAATACTATAAACGGAATTCTCGTCTCGTAGAGACGACATATTTATAATACCTCAAACAAAACATATTTTTCATCATAAGAATAGCAAATATTTTTTTAGAAAATCCAGATATTCTTCTTTGAAACTCCTTAGTTTATGGTGTTTCTCCTGGTTCTTTATGTATTTGACAACATGATCTATGGGAGAATGAGAATAGGAAAATGCACCATACCCCTTCTGCCATTGGAATTTACCGTAAACGAACCGATTTTCATTTATCCATTTTGATGAGTCCCCCTTGATGTCCTGTAATAAATCCGATATCGACTGATGGGGTTTATACCCTGCAAAAATATGGATATGATTGCTGGTTCCGTTTATTACAATCTGGAAAGATTTCGAATGTACCAGGTGCGTAAATCCAATGCCGCAAAGTGAGGGGTAACCAATGTTTTGACGTAAAGATACCCTTGCTCCCCCCCACTTCCCGCTTTTGCGGTCCATAAGAAAAAAAGCTCCATCCTTCATCTAATTTGCAGAGTGAAAGTAAAGGGCCCCGGAGACACAGAAACAGACAACTATGAAAAAAAATATCAAATATCAAATAACGAATCTTAATATCGAAGCAAATGTAAAGCATGGTTACGAGTGCGGGAAAGCTGATCCCGATAAGGTTTTGTCCATCAGATTATACCGGGGACCTTCGAGTTTGCACTGAATTACATTATCGATAACAAATTTGACATTTCAGTATTGCAGCGTGTCAACTTTTCAAAATCAATATATTCTGGTCCGCAGAGCGGAAAAGTGTGGGTTTGAAAGTGCTGTGCGACGGCGATACTTATGTGTCCCCACACTAAGAGGCACAGGATATCGCAATCTGGAAAAATTTCGAATGTACCAGGCGCGGACATCCAATGCTTCAAAGTGAGGGGCCACTGATCTCTGGACGTAAAGATACCCTTGCTCCCCCCCACTTCCCGCTTTTGCGGTCCATAAAAAAACGCCATTCTTTATGAAAGTTTTCAGAGTGAAAGTAAAGAGCACCGTAAACACAGAAATAGAAATAGGAAATAGCTAACTATGGGAAAAATATCAAATATCGAATAACGAATCGTGGTAAATAGCAAAAAAGGAACTCCGAATGATGAAAAGATATTGGCTCGGTGAATACCGTGGAATATTTTTAAAAAAAGGATTTTTCTACAGCCTCGTTATGTAAAATGTTCTGCCGCAGAAAGGAAATCGCCGGGAAAAAAGGAGAAAAATGAATTTAAAAAATTACCTGAAAAAGAATGTGGATGTGTTCTACAGCTGCATTATTATCTTCCTGTATCAAATTAACTTTTGGGACTAGTATTTGCTTACTATGGATATTATATAATTTCCCCACATTATAAAAATTAAGGAGACTTCCTATGATCGCGATTCGAGGATTAATGCTTCTGGGTATATGCATAACATCAACAGCCTTTGGAACTCCGATAGCAATCACCAGCGGTTCTGTAGACTTTTCCTCACTTGTAACAAGCTTTGTTTTCGAGGGGAAACCATTTTTAGATCTTTCAGATTTCACATTTGATAGGGGGGTGAATGTCTCAGATGATTACTCTTTCGATAGGTATAACGAATTTGGTGATGGTAATAAATTTT
>JAAZCB010001323.1 GCA_012513545.1 Clostridiaceae bacterium | reverse complement strand
TGAGCCATTTCCCGAAGGGAAATCAGGCAAAAAGCGAGGGACTCGATGCCCCGGAGTTTTTGATTATTTTCTAAAAATTTATTTGAACCGATTGTTAATGTACTCCGTCATTATTACGTAATCAGATTTTGGAGGTGTAGGGGTGGAAACACAGATGCTTATAGAAGCAGCAAAAAGGGGAGACAAGAAGGCTTTTGAGTCACTTATCCAAAGATACCATAATGAACTTTATTATACTGCGCTAGGCATAGTGCGCTCGGGATGGGATGCTCTTGATATATGTCAGGACACTTTTTTAAAAGTATTCTCTTCTCTTGATACACTAAATGATACATCAAAGTTCAGAACGTGGATAAATAAAATACTTGTCAACAAGTGCTATGACTTGTTCAGAAAGAATAAAAGAATTTCACTGATGGACTCTTTGGAATATGAAGGCTTTTTTGAAGACTCAAAAGAGGAATATATTGACTTGTTAAAGGCGTTATCATCATTAAAGGAAGAAATGAGAGTGGTTATAACACTAAGATATTTTCAGGATATGCCAATAAAGGAAATAGCAGCTGTTGCAGGATGCCCCGAAGGGACAGTCAAATCGCGCTTAAGCTACGGACTGAAAGAACTGCGAAAACTTATGAAATCCGGTATGGAGGGGGAAGAAAACTTATGAACTGCTCAAGGGTTATTGAAATGATTGAAGAGTATATTATGGGAGAACTGGATAGGGATTCTAATTTGGCGATAGAAAAGCATCTTAGCGAATGCAGCTCATGTAGATTGGAGTATGAAGAATTAAAAGAAACGATAGGTTCTTTGCATGATTTGAAAAATTCCATAAGGATAAGGGAGGACATTATGATGATGAATAAGAGAAGTATAGTGAAAAACTACTCTAAGAAGAGAAGACCGGTACTAAGAGGGGTTTCTGTGGCGGCGGCAGGAATGTTTCTGGTGATGTTTCTGATTTCAAGTACGATTATCGTATTTCCAACGTTTGCCTATAACTATGTACCTGAACTTCCGGTTGTGAAACAGATTAAGGAGGTCGAAAAAGTAAAACTGGAAATTCAGGAAATCAAGCAGGAGAATCAGGATATTAAAAAAGAAAATATGGAAATAAAAGAAGAAAACGAGAAACTTAAGATGGAAATAAAAGAAATCAAAGGAGAAAAAATTACAGAAATAACAACAAGTGAAGGTATTAACAAAACAGATAACAATATGATACAGGAATTAGTGGTTGATTTTATAAAAGCCCAGTATAAAGGAGACCTTGAAGCATTGAAGAAAATGTGCACAAATGATTTTAAGAAGCAGTTGGATAAAAACAGCAGCCATATTGTAGGTAATAAAAAAGGTAATGTTATATTCAGCACCATTACAAATGTAGCAAAAGAAGGAGATGTATATCTGGTTTTTGTAAGAGTTAATGATGATATAGAAGCAGACGATGCAGACTATCAATGGAACTTTGAACTTGAAAAAATTGACGGTAAATTCTTTGTTTCATTTGTCGGACTTGATGCGTAACAGTCATTTTAACAAAATGCAGCAAATAATAATTGGAATGATGTGTTAAAAATGACTAGGAATTTTTACGAAAATAGCGTATAATATTATTATGATGTGCTAAAAAGTTACGGATAATAAAAATCAGGAGGTGCTGTTGTATGATAATAAAGGATTTGCTTGAAAAGAGTAAAAAAGCAAACAAGAAAGCAGCAAGAAAAAAGGCTGCTCAGAATGTTGCTGTTGGAGCAGGCGTAGGGGCAGCAGTTGGTTTGGCTGCTGGAGTGCTGCTGGCACCTAAATCGGGCAAGGAAACAAGAGAGGATATAGCAAAAAACACTAAAAAAGCTGCCGATAAAGTTTCTGAAAATACAAAAAAAGCAGTTGATATATTATCGGAAGGGACAAAAAAAGCAGTTGATACTGTAAAAGAGACTATTAAAGATGCCAGGGATAAGATAGAAGCTAAGAAAACAGTAGCCCCTGAGGAGAAAGATACACAACAGGATAGTATAAATGAACAGAGTACAGAAGAAGAAAATACGGTAAAATCAAAGGCTAAAAAGTAAAATTATTCTAAATTGTAGGAAAAAACAAATTACTTATGGTATTTGTTTTTTTCTTTATGAATAAGGCAAATACTAATTATAAAGGGGGAAGTCATATGTACATAAGCTATGATGCGATTAACTTTTTTATGTACCTGCTTGGAGCCTTTGCACTTATTGTTGGGATTATTGCTGTTGTTATTGTAATTGTAACTTTTCTCAACCTGAACAGACTTGTAAAAAGAGTGGACAAGCTTGTTGAAAAAAATGATGATCATATAAACAAAACGGTTAATGTGATGCCTGAACTAGTAAAGAATGCCAATGAGGTATCGATTGGTCTTAAGCAAGGCATAGACAAGGCGAACAATACAATTGAAACCATTGGTGATTCTATTTGTGAAACTGTTACGACGGTAAGTGAAGGCACAGAAGGCTTTTTCGATTTTGTAAGTATTGCAGCTGAAGTCGTTAAAGCCTTGTTAAATATTTTCCCGGTAGGAAAGAAGAGATAAAAAGTATAGGGAAATGGCTCATAATAAAAAGGAGAGTATTAACTCTCCTTGAAATTTACCATTTGTTGTTAAAACTTCTGCCGCCGCCACCGCCGCCGCCATATCCTTTATTAGATCCGTTAAAGCTCCTTCTTTGCTGTTTCTTAGCCTGTCTGCAAGTCGGACACCTTTGAGGTTCGTTCTGGAAGCCCTTCTCCTGATAAAATGCCTGTTCGCCTTCAGTAAAAACAAAGTCTGCATTACAATCTTTGCAGGTTAATGTTTTGTCAGCCATGAAAATAATCCTCCTTAATAGTTTGGGATTTAACTTATTCGAGACATATTACTCCACATCAATCCAAACGGTTAAGGAGAACATGGACCCGGACCCAATTAAATCACTTTTACTATATTATAACATATATTATGGTACTAATCAATATATTTTATTTATGTAATATTATAACAATTATTATTAAAACTTGTCCTTGTGG
>JAAZCB010001322.1 GCA_012513545.1 Clostridiaceae bacterium | reverse complement strand
CAGCGTCTTAACAGTTGCATCAGGTGTACTTATGTCCATTTCCTTGCCCTTTACCTTGTTCTTTTCAAGATCAATCTTGATTCCCATAAAGTCAAGTTCAGATACTACTTTAGCTCTAACAAGATCATTGTTCTCACCAATACCGGCTGTAAAAATAACTGCATCAACACCATTCATGATTCCGGCATAGTCACCGATAAACCTTTTAACTTTATAACAGAATATATCCAAAGCCAGCTCGGCTCTGTCGTTTCCTGATTCAGCAGCCTCCTGAACATCTCTGAAGTCGCTGCTTATCCCAGAAATTCCCAATACGCCGGATTTCTTATTGAGAAAATCACTAATATCTTTTACCGACATTTTTTCTTTTTCCATAAGGAATGATATAACCGCAGGGTCAATAGTACCGCTTCTTGTTCCCATACATAATCCCTGAAGCGGTGTAAAACCCATTGATGTTTCGATAGATTTTCCATTCTTTACGGCACATATGCTTGCCCCATTGCCAAGATGGCATGTTATCAATTTCAATTTCTCAATGGGCTTATCAAGAATTTCTGCGGCCCTGTACGCCACATATTTGTGTGATGTGCCATGAAAACCATATTTTCTGAGCCCATATTTTTCGTAAATCTCATATGGGAGAGCATAGATGTATGCATGTCTTGGCATAGTCTGATGAAAAGCAGTGTCAAAAACAGCAACCATCGGAGTATCAGGCATTATTTGCTTACATGCCTCAATACCAATGATATTGGATGGATTGTGAAGTGGTGCAAGTTCAACACATTTCTGAATTGCCTGCATTACCTTTTCATCTATGACAACAGAATCTTGAAAGCTTTCTCCTCCATGAACAACACGATGACCAAAGGCGGATATTTCCGACATACTCGAAATAACACCATTTTCTCTGTCTGTCAAAGCACTGATTACTTCCTTTATTGCTACCTTGTGATTGTACAAATCCTTTTCAATCACAACCGGCTCCCTACCTGTTTTTGAATGTTTTAAAAATGAATGTTCAAGCCCTATTCTGTCACAGACACCTTTAGCCAGAACAGATTCATTAACCATATCAATTAACTGGTATTTCAAAGAGGAACTACCAGTATTTATTACTAAAATTTTCATTTATATATTCCTCCAAATTAATTTTTGTTGTTAACCTTGATTTATTAACCTAACTTGTGAGCCAACAAAGCCTCATAATTCCATAGGTGGTAAGTTAAGTTATTAAAGGTTCTGAGCCTGAACACAGGTAATTGCAGCAACACCTACTATGTCCTCTGCGCTGCATCCTCTTGAAAGGTCGTTAACAGGCTTTGCAATTCCTTGAGTAACCGGGCCGTATGCTTCCGCTTTTGCTAACCTTTCAGTAAGCTTATAAGCAATATTTCCGCAGTTAAGATCAGGGAAAACAAGAACATTTGCCTTACCGGCAACATTACTTCCTGGAGCCTTGGACTTTCCGATCATTGGAACCAGTGCAGCATCTGCCTGCAGTTCACCATCGAGTGCAAGCTCCGGTGCCTTTTCTTTCGCCAGTTTGGTAGCTTCTATGACTTTTTGAGTCAGCTCGCTTTTTGCACTTCCATAAGTAGAATAAGAAAGCATTGCAACCTGCGGCTCTGCCTCTACCAATGTTTTAAATGTTTTAGCAGACGCTATTGCTATTTCAGACAACTCATCAGCATTAGGGTTTTCTACAAGTCCGGCATCAGAGTATATAAATGTACCATTGTGTCCATACTCACAGTCAGGAACCACCATAACAAAGAAAGCCGATACCAGCTTGGTTCCAGGAGCAGTCTTTAATATCTGAAGCGCTGGCCTTAAAGTGTTTGCTGTAGAATTTATTGCTCCGGCAACCATTCCATCAGCCTGACCTTTCTTCACCATCATGACACCAAAATAAAGGGGATCTTTTATCGCTTCCCTTGCTTTATCAATAGTCATACCTTTATTTTTTCTAAGCTCGTACAGTGTGTTTGCATAATCATCAATACTCTCGAAATTATCAGGATCTTCTATTTTTACACCTGAAAGGTCAAGATTACCGGCTAATTTTTTAATTTCATTCTCCTTCCCAACAAGAACAACCTTTGCTATCCCCTGCCCTGCGATCATCGAAGCAGCCTTAACCACCCTTATATCAGTACTTTCAGGTAGTACGATTGTCTTAATGTCTTTCTTCGCTCTTTCAATTATCTGTTCTAAAAAACCCATTTTATT